>NZ_JBSFJF010000051.1:0-59697 GCF_053597915.1 Streptomyces sp. NPDC001219
CGACAACGCGGCATGGGGGTCCCCCGCGCCCTTTAGGCGTGGGGGAGTGCGTGCCAGGCGCCGCGGGCAGGCGGGAGTTTGACGACAGGTCCTAGTGCGGTGGCACCCCGATCGGGCGGTGCCGTGCAGCGGGGAGCGCCGTCGGCGGCTGGACCCGAGCCACGGGGACCACCGGACAGCCAGGCGGTGCGGGGCGTCGCACCCCTGGCGGGGTGTGAGGCCGGTCGGGAGCTGCAGGAGATACGAAAGGACTCACCCGACCAAGGTACCGCAATATGTCCTATTTTCTCGCAATTGCTCAGCCTTGATGGTCCATCGTGTCACCGCGGGTGAACTTCAGCCCCACGGTGCTGGGCTGCGCCCCGGCGGCGTCAGACCTCCGGGCGCAGCATCGGCGGGTTGAGCAGCGTCGCTCCGCCTGCTCTGAACAGCTGTGCCGGGCGGCCGCCCTGACGTGTCGTCGTACCCCCGGTGGGAACCAGGAAGCCGGGAGTCCCGGTCACCTTGCGGTGGAAGTTGCGGGGGTCGAGCGCGACGCCCCAGACCGCCTCGTACACCCGGCGCAGCTCGCCGACGGTGAACTCCGGCGGGCAGAAGGCCGTGGCGAGCGAGGAGTACTCGATCTTCGAACGGGCCCGCTCCACGCCGTCGCCGAGAATCCGCGCGTGGTCGAAGGCGAGCGGGGCCGCCAGCTCGCCCTCCCGGGCGAGGGTGTCGTCCTGTTCCAGGAGGGACTCGACCGGTGCCCACCGTGCGCTGTGGGCGTCGCCGCCGGCCCGGGGAGCGGGCAGATCGGGGGCGAGCACCAGGTGCGCGACGCTGACGACCCGCATCCGGGGGTCCCGCTTGGGGTCGCCGTACGTGGCGAGCTGCTCGAGGTGCGCGCCGGGGACGGGCGACGAGTCCTCCGGGGACTGGGCGTGCAGGCCGGTCTCCTCGGCGAGTTCCCGGGCGGCCGCGCCTTCGAGGTCCTCGTCGGCCCGGACGAATCCACCGGGCAGGGCCCAGCGGCCCTGGAACGGCGGCTCACCACGGCGTACGGCCAGCGCGCACAAGGCGTGGCGGCGCACGGTGAGCACGACCAGGTCGACGGTGACAGCGAAGGGCGGGAAGGCCGACGGGTCGTAGGGAGGCATGGGCGTGATCATAGTCGTCCGCCTGACGATAAACAGGCCCGAAGCACGTCACGGCCCCAGCTGCAGACCGTCAGCGGCCGTCTCCACCACCCCCATGCCGAGTCTGCTGATCCGTACGGCGAACGGCTGCTCCGCGACGCTCAGTCCGGTGAGCTGCAGGGCGCCGAGCGGGGCCGTACCGGGCGGCCGCACGGACACCGTGCCGGCGGGGACATCGGGGCGCAGGCCGGCGAGCGCGATGAGTATGTGCACCGCGCCGGCCGCCGCCACGGCAGCGGGGCGGCAGGCCGCCGGGTGCGGCACGGGGGCGCCGTCGGCGGTGCTCTGCTCCCCCGCGTACATCTCGGGGAGGCGGTGTCCGAAGCTCTCCGCCGCGGCGAGAAGCCCTCTGGTCAGGGAGTCGGCTGTCCGCTCGTGGCCGGCCGCAGTCAGACCGGCGGCGGCGAGCGCCGTTTCGTGGACGCGGACCGCGCCGCTGCGGTGGCCGAAGGGGTTGTAGCCGCTCTCCTTGGCGCCCAGCCCGCGCAGACCCCACCCGGAGTCCATGGCCGGGTTGCCCAGCAGGCCGGCCAGTTGGCCGGTCTGGGCCGCGTCCAGCAGACCGGGAGCGAGGGCGCCGCCGCCGAGCAGGCCGGTGTCGAGGAGCGCCGCCGTGGTGGAGGCGAGGTGCGGGACGGGGCGGCCGTCGGCGGTGAGCAGCGCGGCGGGGCGGCCGCCCGCACCGTCCTCCAGCCAGAAGTCCCTCCGGAACCGGGTGCGCAGGTCGTCTGCCCGGTCCCGTAGCTCCGCCGCTCCGGAGGCTCCGAAGGCATCGAGGAGATCGGCGCCCAGAAGGGCGGCGCGATGGGCGTGGGCCTGGGTCTCGCAGCGGTACGGTCCACCGGGAGCGGGGTCGGGGACGTAGCCCCCGAGGCCGCCGCCTGGCGGGTCGGTGACGCGTCTCAGCCATCGCAGGCAGCGCTCCGCTGCGGGGAGCAGCCGCTCCGCCTCCCGTTCGGGAAGCCCCCACCGGCGGGCCTCGGCGAGTACGGCAGGGAAGAGGAGAGTGGCCTCAATGCCGGTGCAGCTCGGTGGGGCGTGGGGTCCGGCATCTCTGAGAGGGCCTGGGATTCGGCCGAAATCCGGTCCTGGTGCGGCTTGTTGCGTACGGGCGAGCGCACGCAGCGTGCCCGCGGCGAGCCGGGTGCCCAGGGGAAGCAGCATCCGGGCTGCCCACAGCGCCTCGACCGGTGCGAGGCCGCAGCGCCAGGGGAAGCCGCCGGCGACATACAGGTCCGCGGGGACCGCAGGGTCGCGCATCACCAGGCCGTGGAGATCGTCGAGACTGCCCGCCATGAGCGTCTCGGCCCGGTGGTCGTCGCATTCCAGGCGGGCCGCGCTCCAGGGACGCGGTGGCCGGTCGCCCCGTGGCCGCGGGGCGACCGGCCCGGTGCGCGGGCCGGGGATGCGGGCGGTAGCGGGGCCCCGGTGGTTATCCGGGGCGCCGCCCGGTCCGGCCTTGTCGTGTTCCAGTCCGGCACGCAGTTCGATGGTGTGGCGGGCACCGGGCGGCAGATGCAGGTCCCAGCGCAGCAGGCCCGCCGAGGCCAGCACGTCCGCGGGGCGGGGCGTCGCCGTCACCACCGCGTGCGCACCGGGCCCGGACCAGCGGAGTCCGGAGCCGTGCACCACCGCCCGCAGGGCGGGGCCCGGGAGGCCGACGGCGACGGAGCCGAGCTCCGCGAGGTCCGTGCCCAGCCGGATCTCGACCGGAAGCCGGACAGGCCGGGCGGCACTGCTGTGGAACGTGATCCGCTCGGTGCCGTCGGCGGACCGCAGCCGCTCCACGTGGACCTCCGGGTCCGGCCCGCGCTCACCGGTCACGCGGATCGTCCCGAGGAACCGGGCGCGGGCCGTTCCGGTCAACCGCCCCTGGACGGCGAGTGGTTCCTCGCCCGCGACCAGCAGCTCACAGCGGGAGAGGACCCGTCGGCCGTCGCGGTAGAAGCCGTCCATGCCCTGGCCGGTCAGCTGCCCCGACGCCGGGGAGACGGCGAGGGCCGGGAGGGCCACACAGACGAGTGAGGAGTGGACGGGTTGCGGTCGCGGCGCCAGGGGTGGTGCCGGGCACCGCGCTCCGGGCAGCCTGCGGGCCGGTTGAGCAGTGGGGACGATGCCTGGCACGCGCTGTGCTCCCTGGTGAGGTCGGGGCTCCGGACGGATTACGCCACTTGGGTGAACGCTCCGGCCTGCGCCCAGGTCACGCGGGCGCCGCAGCAGCGGCCCGGTCACCGCCGGCTCCGGTCGCCGTCGCGGCCGGTTCGGCGCCTGCCGCGCCCGTCGGTCGTACGACTGCCCGGACCGGTGGTGCCGCGCGGTCCCCGGGGGCGGCCTGCGGGTCCGGAGCGGGCCGGTCGGGGGCTTTTCGTGGGCCGCGGTGTCTCCTTGGCTGCCGGAGCGGCGGCAGGCGCGGGCGGCTCCGTGGCTGCCGCCGCCTCCTGGTGCTGCTCGCGCAGGCAGCGGCGCAGCGGCTCCGGGTCGAGGCCTTCGTTGATGGCGCGGTGCAGCAGCTGGGCGAAGGTGTAGTCGGGGTCGAGGGCCAGGGCGCAGCTGAGGGCGACGCGGGCCGAGGGTCCGTCCTCGGTGGACCAGCACACCCAGCCGGCGAGGGTGAGCGGCGCCACCGCGTGTTCGGCGTAGCCGCCGGCGCAGCGGCGGGCCAGGGCACGCCAGAGCCGGAGGGCCGGTGCGGCGGCGGAGCCGTCCATCCACTCCGCCGCCCGGTCACGGGTGACCCGGTCCTGGAGGCCGAGGATGAGATCGGAGGCCTCGGCATCGGTGATCAGCGCGTCGTCGCAGGCGTCCCGGGCCCGGTTGCTGCCCGAGGGGGTGTCCAGACGGAAGCGGCGGATCATGGCGGTGGCCAGGTCGAGGGTGTCCCGGCGGACGGTCGCCGCCCCGTCCCTCCGGAGCATGTGCGGCACCAGTGCACCGGCCGCCGTGTCCAGTGCCTTCTCCTGTTCGGCGGCCCGGCGCCCGGTACGGGGCTGCAGCCTGGCCTCCATCTCCTTGAGGGAGCCGCGCACCTGCATTCCCGCGTAGGCGGCGGCCGCGGCCATCACGGAGGTGCCCGGCAGGACCATGGGGGTGCCCTCGGCGGGGCAGCAGCGGAAGTCGGGGCAACAGTAGGACCAGAAGCGGCCGTTGGAGAGGCAGAGGGCTTCCAGGACCGGTACGTCGAGCGTGCCGCAGGCGGTTCGGAGCCGCTGGGCGAGGGGACGGAGGCGGTCCTTGACGTCCTTGCCGGTCTCGCCCGCGACGGGCTCCTGGCAGAGGTAGGCGATGATCGCCGTGGGCCGGTTGTCACGCTCCTGGCCTGCAGAGATCAGGCAGTCGGCGAGCTGGTCGGCGACATCGGGCCACTGCGCGGTATCGGTCGGGATGCCGAGCCTGACCCGGCCGCCGAAGCGTCCGCGCTCACCGTGGAGAGCCACCATGACGATGCTGTCGTCCGGATAGAAGCCCAGGAAATACGGCAGGGCGTCGGCGAGCTCGGCCGGACTGCGCAGGGTGACCTGGGCGTCGGCGGACCGCGCGGCGTCGGCGGAGGCGGAGTGGGACAGGTCGGACGGGGTCGGGGAGGCGGCGATGTAGGCGGGGTCGGAGAGAGCGGAAGGGTCGGTGGCGTCCGCGGGACCGGACTGGCCGGCCGGTCCCTCGGCGCCGGAGCGGTGAGTGGGAGCGACGGGGTCGGAGGGCCCGGTGGTGCTCGGCGGGTCGGCCGGGGCCGAGGGCCTGGGCGGGCGGGGGGAGTTGGCGGGGGCCGAAGGCTTGGGCGGGTGGGAGGAGGTGGGGGCGGGGTTGCTGTCGTCGGCGCGCTTGCTCGGTTCGCTGTGCGGATTCATGGCTCGAAGATCCCGCGGCCGGCCGCCGCACCGCGACCCCTGTGGATAACTCGCGGGCGACGAGGTTATCCACAGGTTCGGGCTGGGGTTCGCGCGATGTCAGTGGCATCGGGTTGCATGGGGGCATGAGCAACGAAGATCTGCGTGCCGCAGCCGATGCCGTCCTGACCCGCCTCGTCGGGCGTCCCGGCGACGACGTCAGGCTGCGCGAGGATCAGTGGCGCGCGATCGAGGCGCTGGTCGCCGATCACCGCCGCGCCCTGGTCGTGCAGCGCACGGGCTGGGGCAAGTCCGCCGTCTACTTCGTGGCGACGGCGCTGCTGCGCGAGCGCGGCAGCGGACCGACGGTGATCGTCTCCCCGCTGCTCGCGCTGATGCGCAATCAGGTCGAGGCGGCCGCGCGGGCCGGTATCCGCGCGCGCACGATCAACTCCGCCAACACGGAGGAGTGGGACACCGTCCAGGCCGAGGTGGCGGCCGGCGAGGTGGATGTCCTGCTGGTGAGCCCGGAGCGGCTCAACAACCCCGATTTCCGCGATCAGGTGCTGCCCAAGCTCGCCGCGGCGACGGGCCTGCTGGTGGTCGACGAGGCTCACTGCATCTCCGACTGGGGCCATGATTTCCGGCCCGACTACCGGCGGCTGCGCACGATGCTCGCCGACCTCCCGCCCGGTGTGCCGGTGCTCGCCACCACGGCGACGGCCAACGCGCGGGTGACCGCCGACGTCGCCGAACAGCTCGGGACGAGCGAGGGCTCCACCGAGGCGCTGGTGCTGCGCGGGCCGCTGGACCGGGAGAGTCTGAGCCTGGGCGTTCTTCCGCTGCCGGACGCCGCGCACCGGCTCGCCTGGCTCGCGGACCATCTGCACGAGCTGCCGGGCTCGGGGATCATCTACACACTGACCGTCGCCGCCGCCGAGGAGGTCACGGCTTTCCTCCGGCACCGGGGGCACACCGTCTCCTCGTACACCGGCAAGACGGAGAACGCGGACCGCCAGCAGGCCGAGGACGATCTGCTCGCCAATCGCGTCAAGGCGCTGGTGGCGACCTCGGCGCTGGGCATGGGCTTCGACAAGCCCGACCTGGGGTTCGTGGTGCATCTGGGCTCGCCGTCGTCCCCCATCGCGTACTACCAGCAGGTGGGCCGGGCCGGCCGTGGCGTCGAGCACGCCGAGGTGCTGCTGCTGCCCGGGCGGGAGGACGAGGCGATCTGGAAGTACTTCGCTTCGCTGGCGTTCCCGCCCGAGGAGCAGGTGCGGCGGACCCTGGATGTGCTGGCCGCTGCCGGCCGGCCGGTGTCGCTGCCGGCCCTGGAGCCGCAGGTCGAACTGCGGCGCTCGCGCTTGGAGATCATGCTCAAGGTCCTCGATGTGGACGGCGCCGTACAGCGCGTCAAGGGGGGCTGGACGTCCACCGGCCGGCCGTGGGCGTACGACACCGAGCGCTATGCGTGGGTGTCGCGTCAGCGCGAGGCCGAACAGCAGGCCATGCGGGACTACGCCACCACGGCGGGCTGCCGGATGGAGTTCCTGCGGCGGCAGCTGGACGACGAGGCGGCGGTGGCGTGCGGCCGCTGCGACAACTGTGCCGGGGCGCGGTTCACCGCCGAGGTGTCCGCCGCCTCGCTGGACGCGGCGCGCGGTGAGCTGGGGCGGCCGGGGGTGGAGGTCGAGCCGCGGCGGATGTGGCCGACGGGGCTGCCGGCCGTCGGTGTCGATCTCAAGGGGCGCATCCCGGCGGGCGAGCTGGCCGCGACCGGCCGCGCCCTGGGACGGCTCTCCGACATCGGGTGGGGCAACCGGTTGCGTCCGATGCTGGCCCCGCAGGCTCCGGACGGCCCGGTCCCGGACGATGTGGCGGCCGCGGTGGTCACGGTTCTCGCCGACTGGGCCAAGGGGCCCGGGGGTTGGGCCTCTGGGGCGGCGGAGGCGCCGGCCCGCCCGGTGGGTGTCGTCGCGCTCTCCTCACACAGCCGTCCGCAGCTGATCCGGTCGCTGGCCGAGCGGATCGCCACGGTCGGCCGGATGCCGTTCCTGGGCACGGTGACCTCGTCGGAGGACGATGCGCACGGCAGGATTCCGCGCAGCAACAGCGCCCAGCGGCTGCGGGCTCTACACGGTTCGCTGGGCGTGGCGCCGGAGTTGGCGCAGGCCCTGGCCGGCGCCGGTGGGCCGGTGCTGCTGGTGGACGACTACGCCGACACCGGCTGGACCCTGGCGATGGCCGCACGGCTGCTGCGCCGGGCGGGAGCAGAGGGGGTGTTTCCGCTGGTCCTCGCCGTACAGGGTTGAACGGGGCACGGCTCGCGACGACACGCGGGGATATTTGGGATAGCTGTGGCGATTCCGGTCACGGGCGGGAATTGCTCGTTGCCGCATGGGTGTGCGACCGCGAGAATTGGAGGTGCTTCCCCTTACCGGCCGTCCGTGGTCAGGCAGGGCCATGTCGTGGTGCCCATCCGCGCCAGGCCACCGTCCGATGTCCGGACGCGTAGACGAAGGGAGGAACGTGACCTTCGGCTTCGCCTCACCCCCGCAGATGCCCCCGCCCGCGTCCGCCGACTCCGCCCGACTGGGACGGATGCTGGAGCCCGCCGAATGGGCCTCGGCCGGCATCCCCTTGCTGCGCAATCCCCGTGAGGTCGTCGCCGGCCTGCACGAGCGACATCTCCCGGAGCCGTCGACGGCCGTCGTCGCGGTGCTCGACGCGCAGGAGCGGGTGACGGCCAGCGCGTCGTTCACCGAACTCGCGGCCGCTCCCGACGGCTGGGGGTTCCGCAATGTGCTGCTGGCGCATCTGCGCCGCGTCATCCCGCACGACCTGCGGCTGCGCGCCCCGGTGCGGACCGCCGTGCTGCTCTACTGCCGTGAGGGCGAGCCCCGTTGGACGGAGACGGACGGGGCGTGGATGTGGGGGCTGCGCGACGCCTGCACCCTGCACGGGCTGCGCTGCGGGGCGTACATCACCCTCACCCCGGACCGCTGGCAGGTCCTGGGAGAGGGCCGGGGCGGGCGCCGCCCGAGGACTCCTCCGGTGGACATGCCGCTCGGAGAGCCGGCGCCTTCAGGGGCGGAGCACAGGGCGATGGGTCGCATGACGACGACGTATGCGGATCACCCGCGTGCGGCTGTGGGCATTCCGGCGCAGAACCGTTCGGTGCCGCGGCGCACCGGCGGTGGTGCACCGGAAGCACATCGGCACACGGCAGCGCGCTGAGCGGGCCGGGCGGGCATCCCGTGTTCCCGCCCCGGGCGGGAGAACGAGCGCTCCGTTCGGCACCTCAATGCCGTCCGTCCATGGACCTCACCCGTCGGAAACGCAAGCCAGCCCGACGGCCTCCAGGGCCGACGGGCTGTTGCGAACCGGCTGCGGTCAGGCGTGGGCGCCGAGCACGGCGTTGATCCGCTGCGGGTCACCGCAGACGATCAGCAGCGTTCCGGCGCGGGCCATCGCAGCGGGCAACGCCCCCGCGGTGACCTCGTCCGAGTCGCCGTTGACCGCGACGACCACGACGGGCCGGCCGGTGGCCCGCCCGGCCGCGGCGTCCGCGTAGAACACATCGTCCGCGGCGTCGTGTTGGGCCCAGTAGGACGCCTCACCGAAGGACAGTTCATGCGCGGCCCACGGATGGGTCTCGCCGGTGGTCAGCACCAGGATTTCGCCCGGCGCACGACCGGAGTCCAGCAGGAGATCGACGGCCTCGTCGGCGGCGTCGACGGCGCCGTCGGCCGGAGCCGGGATCAGCTGGAGCTGCGCTCCCGCAGCGGTGCCGGACGCACCGGCGGGCGGCTGCGGGGAGTTGGTGCGCTGCGCCGGCGGAGCGGCGACAGGACCACGCGGCGGGGCGGCAGGTCCGGGCTTGCCCGGACGGACGCTGGACGCGGGGGCGCCACGCGGAGGCGCGGGGCGGGGACCGGGACCAGGAACAGGACGGGGGGTCGACGCGGTGCGGCCGGCGGCCGGAGTTGCGCGGGGACCCGGGACACTCTCGTGAATCTGAGGCTCCTCGGGGATGAGAGGCATAAAGGGATGTCTATCAAACGTAAGTGCGGAACATGTCATCGGGTACCGAATTCATGCCCACACCGCTCAGAAGTCGAAGCCGAGTTGGCCACCGGCTTCCAGAGCGGCTGCTTCGGGGGTGATGCGCACCTTCTTCAGATGCCGCCACCGGGGCAGGGCGTCCATGTAGGACCACGACACTCGGTGGTGCGGCGTAGGACCGTACTCCTCCAGGGCGATGCGATGGGTCGGCGAGGGGTAGCCGGCGTTGCCCGCGAAGTCGAAGTCGGCATGTGCCAGGCCCAGTTCGGCCATCAGCGCGTCGCGCCGCACCTTGGCGATCACGGACGCGGCGGCAACCGCGATACAGGACTGGTCGCCCTTGATGACCGTGCGGACCCGCCATGGCGCGCCCAGGTAGTCGTGCTTGCCGTCGAGGATGATCGCGTCCGGCCGGACCGGCAGCGCCTCCAGGGCGCGTACGGCCGCGAGCCGCAGGGCAGCGGTCATGCCCAGTTCGTCGATCTCCTCCGGCGAGGAGTGCCCCAGGGCATACGACGTGACCCACTCGCCGAGCACATCGCACAGTTCGGTGCGGCGCTTGGGAGTCAGCAGCTTGGAATCGGTGAGTCCGTCGGGCGGCCGGCGCAGTCCGGTGATGGCTGCGCAGACGCTGACCGGACCGGCCCACGCTCCGCGTCCGACCTCGTCGACACCTGCAACGATCTTGGCGCCCGTCGTGGCGCGCAATGATCGCTCGACGGAATGTGTGGGGGGCTCGTACGGCATGGCGCCAGCCAGGTTACGCCTATTCGGCCCGGCCGTCCGCACCGGACCCGGACCTGGCGAAAATCGGTGCCGGCGACCGCGTGAGCAGCACCGGACGGTATCACTACCGGCGGGTACGCCGAAGCGGCGCGGGCACCCCGGGACCGGCACCGAACGTCGCCGTCCCATCGCCCTGCGCACACCGGTGCGGCGTCGAAGTCACCGTACGGGACGGCCCGTTGGAGGGTGCCACAGGTCAACGGAGCGCATGCCGACGACCGGGCCCACGCAGGGTGGGACGGGAGGGCGAGACGGGCGAAGGGGCGCGGCGGTACGGGGGGGTGGTCAGTCGGGGAGGACCGGGGTCCAGGACGGGAGGGACTCGGTGCCTTCCAGCCACGCCTCGGGCGGAGCACCGGCACGTCCGGCGGCGACGACGCCTCCGACGATCGCGCACGTGGTGTCGACGTCGCCGCCCGCCTGGACCGTGGTCCAGAACGCCCGCTCGTAGCTGCCGAGGTGCTGGGCGGCGGCCCACAGGGCGAAGGGCACGGTGTCATGGGCGCTGGTGCGCCGTCCGCAGCCCAGGACGGCGGCGACGGTGCCGGAGTCGGCGTAGTCGAGCATGTCGCGGGCCCGGCGCAGCCCGGCCTGTACGGCGCTGCGCGGGATCAGCTCCAGCACCCCGTCGAGCAGCTGCTCGGGGCCGGTGTCACGGTCCGGGTCGGCCACCAGGGCGGCCGCCGCGGCGACGGCCATGGCGCCGACGACGGCCTCGCGGTGCTGGTGGGTGGTGTAGGCGGAGATCTCCGCCTGGTGGGTGGCCTGCTCGGGATCGTCGGCGTACCAGGCGCCGAGGGGCGCGATCCGCATCGCGGCTCCGTTGCCCCAGGAGCCCTGGCCGTTGAAGAGCCCGGACGCCAGCTCGCGCCAGTCGCCGCCCTCGCGGATCAGCCGCAGCATGCGGTTGACCGCCGGCCCGTAGCCACGGTCGAAGTCGTGGTGGTCGGCGAAGGAGCGGGCGAGAGCGTCCTGGTCGATCCGGCCGTGGGCGGCGAGGACGGCCAGGACGGAGCAGGCCATCTCGGTGTCGTCGGTCCACTGCCAGGGGGCGGGGGGCGTCTCCCGGCGCTTGAGGAAGGGGTAGTTCGCGGGGACGAAGAACTGGGAGCCGAGGGCGTCACCCACGGACAGTCCACGCAGGCTCGCCAGAGCCCGCTCACAGCGGTCTGCGTCACGGTGGTCGAGGGTCATCGGGGTGCACTCTAACCGGTGGCCCCATAAGGAACGGGTTCACACCAGCGCTCGAAGGGCCGGTCGAGGGTGTAGCGGCCGTCGGGGCCGAGCAGCAGGGTGCGCCATTCCGCGTTGCCGGGGTTGGACAGCGACTCGAAGTCGGCCACCGTCCAGTGGAACCAGCGCATGCAGAACAGCCGCATGGTGAGTCCGTGCGTGACGATCAGGACGTTCGGCGGGTGGTGGGGGTCCTCGAAGCTGCGCCACAGGCTCTCCAGGAACGCCCCGACGCGGTCGTAGACGTCGGCTCCGGACTCCCCCTGGGCGAAGCGGTAGAAGAAGTGGCCGTAGGCGTCCCGGTAGGCCTTCTGCCGTCGGACGTCCTCGCGGTCCTGCCAGTTGCCCCAGTCCTGCTCGCGCAGCCGGGGTTCCTCGCGCACCCGGACCCTGGCGGGATCGAGGCGGAGTTCGCGGAAGGTCTGGTGAGTGCGGCGGTACGGCGAGACATACGCGGAGACCCGCTCGTCGCCGAACATCGCGCGCACCGCGCCGCCGGCCTCCGCCGCCTGCCGCAGCCCGGCTCCGGTCAGGGCGAGCGCATGATCGGGTTCGCGCTCGTACACGGTGTCGTCGGCGTTCCCCTCCGACTCTCCATGGCGGATGAGAACGATGCGTCGGGGCCGAGCCATGCCGCCAGCCTAAATCGGGCACCTCGCGGCTGTCGCACGCTGCCGGGGCCGCGGCCCGTCGCACATCCGTCCCCCGTCGCTTCCGTCGTCGGTGCGCGAACAGGGCCGGGCGGCCGTCGCGCCTCCCCTGGGCAGGGGCGGCGAAGCCCCACATCAGCCACATCAGCCACATCAGCCACATCGAGAATCGGGCATGAGCTACGCGTGCGCCGAGGTGTATCGGCAGAGCGGCACCGCCCGACAGCGGCCGGTCGCCGTAGGGCCTGGCGATGCCGGGCAGGGAGCCCTGGAGGGGAGTGAGAGCGGACAAGCATCCTCCCGAGGTAAATGCAACCCTCGTCGCATTACGATGATGATGACAGACGGAATCCACTAACGCAACTGGAGTAGCAATTGACTGAGCAGACGGTGCCCGGCAACGACCCCGAGGGGGACGGTTCCGCGCCCAGCCCCGGCACCCGGCGCCCCGGCGGCCGCACCGCCCGCACCCGCGCCGCCGTCCGCGACGCCGTACTGGCCGGGCTCACCGAACACGGCTATCCCGGCCTGACCGTCGAGTACGTCGCCGCCCACTCCGGCGTGCACAAGACCACGCTCTACCGGCGCTGGAAGGACGTCGAGGGTCTGGTGGCGGACGCGCTGGATCTGGCGGGCGAGGACAGCTGGGTCCCGCCCGACACCGGGTCCCTGGAGGGCGATCTGCGCGCCCTGGCCCGGGAGGTCGTCACGTCGTTCACCGACCCGGCGGTGGCCGCTTCGGGCTCCGCGATGATCGCCGCCGCGTTCCAGTCGGAGCGTGCGGCCGGAGCGCTGCGCGCCTACTACACCGAGCGGTTCGCGCGCTGCGAGGCCGTCGTCGAACGCGCCGTGCGGCGCGGGGAGTTGCCGGCATCACCGGGCCCCGGAGAGAAAGGCGCGGCCGGCGCCTCCGATGCCACCCCGCAGCACGGCATCGACGCCGGGGCGGTCGTCCGCTCCGTCTCGGCGCCGCTGTTCTTCCGGCTGTTCATCACCCGGGAGCCGGTCGACGACAGCGTCGCCGAGCAGGCCGTGGCGGCGACGCTCGCGGCCACCCGCGCCGGGGCGTTCACGACCGCAGACGGGGCGGACGCCGCGCAGGGAACGGCCCCCTGAGCGCGCCGTCCGTCACACCGTCCACGACGGTTCGAGCTGCACCACGTCGCCCGCGATCGCCCGGACGTCCGCGGCTATCTGGGCACGCAGCGCCAGCCGCTCGACCCGTTCGGGCCGGTACTTCCCCCGCTCGGCCGCCGACTGCCACAGGGACAGCACCAGGAACTCCTCCCCCGGAGCCCGCCCCAGCATCCCGCGCAGCATGCCCGGCGAACCCGCCATCGCCGGGTTCCAGACCTTCTCCTGCATCAGCATGAAGTGATCCACACGGTCCTGGCGCACCTGGCAGTGCGCCAGCCGCAGGACGTCCACATCGCTGAAGGAGGGGCGGAAGCCCACCTTCACATCAAACTCGTGCTCGAACAGGCGGACTTGGGCGTCCTTGTACGTGCCGGCCTGGGCGGCCGCCAGCCGGTCGTGCGAGCGCGCCATGAAGGAGTCGTAGAACGCCCGGCTCTCCCAGAAGGCGACCAGATGCGCGACACCCGGCCGTCCCCGGCTCCACCCGCCGCACTGACCCCGGAATCCCGGCTCACCCAGCAGCCCCGCCCATTTCCGCTGCCCCCGCTCGAACCCTCGACGGTCCACGACGGTGAGGCGAATCCACTTGACCAGCACCGCGCCATCGTACGGCCCTGGGCCGAACCGGGATCACTGCGCGTCACAACCCGCCACCCCGAACTTCCTTACGGGCGGGGATCGATGGGAGTGAGGACCCCGAGCCGGCGCTCCACCGCCTCGGCCGCCTCCAGACAGAGGTCCTCCCGGTAGGAGCGCCCGATCAGCTGCACTCCGTACGGGAGCCCGTCCACGACGCCGGTGGGCACGGCCACCGCGGGCACCCCGACGAAACTGGTCGCGGTGCACAGCCGCAACGCGTCCTGGACCCGTCCATGGCTCTCCGCGTCCCGCGCCTCCTCCCCCGGCGTGAACGGCGGATCGGTGAACACCGGCCCCAGGACCAGCGGATACGCGCCCAGAAAGGCCGCCCAGTCCCGCTGGATGCCCATCCGTACCCCGGTCAGCCGCAGGTACTCCGGCAGGTCCACGGGGCCCGACCTGGCCATCCCCCACTCGACATAACGGTGCCCTCCCTCCCCGAGCAGCGGCTTGACCACCGGCCAGGTGGTGGCGAACTCCGTGAGCGTCATCCGAGCGTAGACCTCGAGGGCGTCGTCCAGCCGCGGCACGTCCGCCACTTCGCACACCTCGTACCCCGCGTCCCGCAGCGCGTCCGCCGCGCTCTCCACGGCCCGGCGCACCACCGGATGCACACCACGGCCCCCGGGGTCCGTCACCATCGCCACCTTGAGCGGACGCGCCGGCGGCGCCCCGTAGGGCGGCACCGGTACGGCCCGCGGGTCGCGCGGATCGGCCCCGGCCAGTACCTCGTGGGCGAGCCGCAGATCATCGACGGTACGGGCCAGCGGGCCGTCGACCACGAGGAGCTGAGCGGCTAGCGCGGGGTCGTCCGGGCCGATGCGGTGGTCGGCGGCGTACCGCCCGTAGGTCGGCTTCAGACCCGCGACACCACAGAAGGAAGCGGGAAGCCGCACCGAACCGCCGGAGTCGTTGCCGAGCCCGAGCGGGGCCATGCCGACCGCCACGGCCGCACCGTCGCCGCCACTGCTGCCGCCCGGCGTGACGGCGGTGCTCCAGGGGTTCACGGTGTCCCCGAACAGCTCGCTGCGGGTGTGGATACCGGCCAGGATGAGCGTCGGCATGTTGCTGTGTCCGACGGGGATGCCGCCCGCCGCGCGCAGCCGCGCCACCGGGGGCGCATCGGAGCGCGCGACGAAGTCATGGAAGCGCTCCGCGCCGTAGGTCGTCGGCACCCCCTCGATGGCCGTGGTCTCCTTCACCGTGAACGGGACACCGGCCAGTGGTCCCAGCTCGGCGCCCGCCACGCGCCGGCGGTCGACCTCCGCCGCCTCGTCCCGCGCCCGCTCGGCGAGCAGTTGGGTCACGGCGTTGACGGACGGGTTGACCTCGGCGATCCGCTCCAGATGCGCCTCGACCAGCTCCCCCGCCGACACCTCGCCGGTGCGTACCGCCGCCGCCTGGGCGCGGGCCGTCATCCTCCACAGCGCGTTGCGCATGTCCTCCCCCTCGTGTGGCGCCGGCCGGCCCTTCCGGGCACCCGGAAACCGGTATCCGGCGCCGTTCCGACGTTCCGATGCACTTGCATCGCTTCGACATCGTAACCTTGTCACCGATACACACGCATCGGATAACCGGAGTGCGGGACATGCCCAGACAGGTCGACCACGAGAGCCGTCGCCGGCAGATCGCCGAAGCGGTGTGCCAACTCGCCGACGAGAGCGGCCTGGAGGGCGTCACGCTCCGCGACGTGGCGGCCCGCGCGCGGGTGTCCATGGGGGCCGTCCAGCGCTGCTTCGGCACCAAGGAGGAGATGCTGGTCTTCGCGCTCGGCCACATCGGCGAACGGATCACCGCGCGGGTGTCCGCCCGGCTGACCGCCTCACCCGCCCAGTCGGCCCGTACGGCCCTGGGGCACGCCGCGACCGAGGTGTCGCTGGTCGAGGAGGAACATCGCGCCGAGGCGCGGGTCTGGCTGGCCTTCGTGGCCCAGGCCGCCGTCAGCCCGCCCCTGGCCGGAATTCTGCGTGCCAACTACGCCGGTCTGCGGACGATGTTCGCGCGGCTGATCGCGGAGGCGTCGGACACCGCCGCCCCGGACCGCGCGGCCCGTACGCTCCTCGCCCTGGCCGACGGCCTCACCACCCACGTCCTGATCGGCCACCTCTCCCCCGCCGAGGCTCTCGACGTACTGGACGGCCAGCTCAACCGCCTCTGGGACGAGCGGACTCACTGAGCCGAGCCGTCCACCCCCTTGGCCGGACGGCGCTTTTCAGCCACCCGATTCCCCGGCAAACCACGTGTGACCAGGGGCAGTTCACTCCGCCCCCGGGTCGCTGGACGTGGCACGATGGTCAGCCAACGGGAAGTCCTGGGGAGCTGCCACGTGGCCGTGCCGGCCGCGCCACGGCACCCGGGAGATGACGGGAGGGACGTCCGGTGAGCACGCTCAGCAAAGGCATCGAGAAGGTCGAGGTAACGCTCAAGTGGGACCCGAGCCCCATCGGGACACCGGACAACGACCTCGACATCGTCGCGGCGACCTACACGGCCGACGCGCCGCACGGTGACCCGGCCTATCTGGTGCACTTCGACAGCCGGTCGCCCGACGGGACCATCACCCTCAACCGGGACAGCAGGACCGGCCAGGGTTTCGGTTTCGACGAGATCATGACGCTGGAGCTGCACCGGCTGGCCGAGAGCTACACCCGGGTGATCGTGGGAGTCGCCATCCAGCAGGGCGAGGGCCGCAAGGTCTTCGGCGATGTCGGGAACACCGCGGTACGCATCCGCGAGGGGTACACCGACCTGGTGGAGCACGACTTCACCGAGGTCCCGGGGGCGACCGCCGCGACGGTCGCCGAGTTCGTCCGGGACGAGGCGGGGCAGTGGCGTTTCCACTCGGCGCTCCGGGGATTCGACGCCGACCCGCACACGTTCACCGCGGAGATGGGCCGCTGACGGGCGGGTAGTACGAAGTGGCGGCGAGCCCGTGGGGCGGCGGCGAGGGGAGACGCCCCTCTGCCGCCTTCCCCGGGCGGGGCCCCATGGGGCCCCGACTGCGCGCCGCCCCCAGCGGCCCCGCTCAGGCCGCCCCCACCCGCGCTCCGGAAGGGCCGGCAGGCTCCCCGGACGGATCGAGGAGCTTCCGGCGCAGCCTCGCGACCATCTCGTCGTCGACGCCCAGCAGACCGCTGAGGTAACCCCGCACGGAGCCGTGCTGTCGTGTCAGAGCGGCGAGGAACCGGCGCATCACCTCGGCGGGCGCCCGGCCGTATCCGGGCCAGACCGGTTCCTGACCGGGGTGCTCGGCCCGCCAGTCCGCGAGGAGGCGCTCGGTGGCCCGCTCGGTGAGGGTGAAGTCCTCGATGATGTCGGCCTCCGGCACTCCCAGGACGGCCAGGACGAGTGCGGCGAGCAGACCGGTGCGGTCCTTGCCGGACGCGCAGTGGAACACCACAGGGCCGTCCGCGGCGGCGATCACTTCGAGCGCCTGCCGTAGTTCCCCGACGCCGTCGTGGGCGACCTCCAGGTAGCGCTCGGCGAGGAACGGGCCGGTTTCCACCCCGGGGCCGAGGCTCGGCTGGTCGTAGGGCCGGTGCTCGATGCTGAGGTTGTGGTAGCGGAAGGACGGGTGCACGGGGATACGGCCCTTGGCGTCGATCTCCCACGGATAACGCAGGTCGATGACCGTGCCGATGCCCAGACCGAGGAAGCGTGTCCAGTCCTCGCCCCGCAGCTTGCCCAGCGAGTCGGAGCGGAACAGCCGGCCGCCTCGTACCGTCCGGCCGTCCGCGCTGCGATAGCCGCCCAGGTCACGGAAGTTGTGCAGTCGCTCGAAAGCCAGGTGTCTGTTCACAACGCGGCACCCTATGGCCGCAACCACGGCGGGCACCACGGCAAAAGAGGGTGCCGACCGGTGGTCGGCACCCTCTCTCACATACGGCGCGGCACCCTCAGTGGAAGCCGCTCACGCCTCGGACGCCCGTCCGCTCGTGATCAGCTGCACCCGCTGGTGGAGCCGCAGCCCTCGCACAGGTAGCAGCTGCCGGCCCGCTGCATCTTCGTCCCGCAGGAGAAGCACAGGGGGGCGTCGGCGTTGATGCCGAGCTGCATCTCGACGAGTTCGGCGTTGGTGTGCGCCTGCTTCGGGGCCGGGGCGGCGGCCTCCTCGACGATCTTCGCCGACGGGGTGGACTCCGTCTGGCGGGGCGCCGACTGGGCCAGGCCCTCGACGTCGACCTCGTCCTCGGACGGCTCGTACGAACCGGTCTCCAGGTGGCGCTGGCGCTCCTCGACGGAGTGGATGCCGAGCGCCGAGCGGGTCTCGAACGGCAGGAAGTCCAGCGCCAGGCGGCGGAAGATGTAGTCGACGATCGACTGCGCCATCCGCACGTCCGGGTCATCCGTCATACCGGCCGGCTCGAAGCGCATGTTGGTGAACTTCGAGACGTAGGTCTCCAGCGGCACGCCGTACTGGAGGCCCACGGACACCGCGATGGAGAAGGCGTCCATCATGCCCGCGAGGGTCGAGCCCTGCTTGGACATCTTCAGGAAGACCTCACCGAGACCGTCGTCCGGGTAGGAGTTGGCGGTCATGTAGCCCTCGGCGCCACCGACCGTGAAGGACGTGGTGATGCCGGGACGGCCCTTGGGGAGGCGGTTGCGGACCGGGCGGTACTCGACGACCTTCTTCTCGGCGACCGGCTCGGCCTTCTTCTCCTCCTCCTTCTTCTTGGCGGAGAGCGGCTGGCCGACCTTGCAGTTGTCGCGGTAGATCGCGAGCGCCTTCAGGCCGAGCTTCCAGCCCTCGAAGTAGACCTCCTCGATCTCCTCGACGGTGGCCGTCTCCGGGACGTTGACCGTCTTGGAGATCGCACCGGAGAGGAAGGGCTGCGCGGCGGCCATCATGCGCACATGGCCCATGGCGGAGATCGAGCGCACGCCCATGGCGCAGTCGAAGACCTCGTAGTGCTCGGTCTTCAGGGCCGGGGCGTCGACGACATTGCCGTGGTCGGCGATGTGGGCGACGATCGCCTCGACCTGCTCGGGCTGGTAGCCGAGCCGCTTGAGCGCCTTGGGGACCGTGTTGTTCACGATCTGCATGGAGCCGCCGCCGACCAGCTTCTTGAACTTCACCAGCGCCAGGTCCGGCTCGACGCCCGTGGTGTCGCAGTCCATCATCAGGCCGATGGTGCCGGTCGGGGCCAGCACGGAGGCCTGGGCGTTGCGGAAGCCGTTCTTCTCGCCGAGGCGCAGCACGTCCTGCCAGGCCTCGGTGGCCGCCGCCCACACCGGGTTGTCCAGGTCGTCCATGCGCACCGCGGTGCCGTTGGCGTCCGAGTGCTGCTTCATGACGCGCTTGTGGGCGTCCGCGTTACGGGCGTAGCCGTCGTACGGGCCGACGACCGCGGCCAGCTCGGCGGAGCGCTTGTAGGAGGTGCCGGTCATCAGGGAGGTGATGGCACCGGCCAGCGCGCGGCCGCCGTCGGAGTCGTAGGCGTGGCCGGTGGCCATCAGCAGGGCGCCGAGGTTGGCGTAGCCGATGCCCAGCTGGCGGTAGGCGCGGGTGGTCTCACCGATCTTCTCGGTGGGGAAGTCGGCGAAGCAGATGGAGATGTCCATCGCCGTGATGACCAGCTCGACGACCTTGGCGAAGCGCTCGGCGTCGAAGGACTGGTTGCCCAGGTCGTCGTCGCGCAGGAACTTCAGGAGGTTGAGCGAGGCGAGGTTGCACGAGGAGTTGTCCAGGTGCATGTACTCGCTGCACGGGTTGGACGCGGTGATCCGGCCCGACTCCGGCGAGGTGTGCCAGTGGTTGATGGTGTCGTCGTACTGGATGCCGGGGTCGGCGCACGCCCAGGCGGCCTCCGCCATCTTGCGGAAGAGGCCCTTGGCGTCGACCTCCTCGATGACCTCGCCGTTCATCCGGCCGCGCAGCCCGAACTTCGAGCCGGACTCGACGGCCTTCATGAACTCGTCGTTCACACGGACCGAGTTGTTGGCGTTCTGGTACTGGACGGACGTGATGTCGTCGCCGCCCAGGTCCATGTCGAAGCCCGCGTCGCGCAGCGCGCGGACCTTCTCCTCCTCCTTCACCTTGGTCTCGATGAAGGCCTCGACGTCCGGGTGGTCCACATCCAGGACGACCATCTTGGCCGCACGGCGGGTGGCGCCGCCCGACTTGATCGTTCCGGCGGACGCGTCGGCGCCGCGCATGAAGGAGACCGGGCCGGAGGCGTTGCCGCCGGAGGAGAGCAGCTCCTTGGAGGAGCGGATACGGGAGAGGTTCAGGCCGGCGCCGGAGCCGCCCTTGAAGATCATCCCCTCTTCCTTGTACCAGTCGAGGATCGACTCCATGGAGTCGTCGACGGAGAGGATGAAGCAGGCGCTGACCTGCTGCGGCTGCTGGGTGCCGACGTTGAACCACACCGGCGAGTTGAAGCTGAAGACCTGGTGGAGCAGGGCGTAGGCCAGCTCGTGCTCGAAGATCTCGGCGTCCGCCGGGGAGGCGAAGTAGCCGTTCTCCTCGCCGCTCTTCCGGTAGGTCTTGACCACCCGGTCGATGAGCTGCTTCAGGCTCGCCTCACGGGTCGGGGAGCCCACCGCACCACGGAAGTACTTGCTCGTGACGATGTTGACCGCGTTCACCGACCAGAACTCGGGGAACTCGACGCCACGCTGCTCGAAGTTGACCGAGCCGTCGCGCCAGTTGGTCATGACGACGTCACGAGACGCCCACTCCACCTCGTCGTACGGATGCACGCCGGGTGTGGTGTGGATGCGCTCGATACGCAGACCCTTGCTCGCCTTGCTGCCCTTGGCGCGGGAGCCTCGTGCCGGGCCGCTCGTCGTCTCTGTCATGCCGCCTCCCTGTATACGGGCAAACGCCCATATGTGCGCACTCATTCCGTGGCACGGTGTATGTCTTTCTGCACCGGGGCGCCCTGCTCTCGCCCCGGTTCAGGTCCTGGATGCGCGCCGAGCTCAGTCGGCGGCGGTGGCGGGCACGGGAACGGCCGGGCCGCCGGCCTCCCCGTCGCTCCCGCATTCCTGCCCGGGCGGTCCCTGCTCGCGCTGCTCACGCAGCTCGGCGATGGCCGCCTCGAAGTCCTCAAGTGAATCGAAGGCCCGGTAAACGGACGCGAAGCGCAGGTACGCGACGAGGTCGAGTTCCTGCAGCGGGCCCAGTATGGCGAGCCCGACGTCATGGGTGGACAGCTCGGCGCTGCCGGTGGCGCGCACCGCCTCCTCGACCCGCTGGCCGAGCTTGGCGAGGGCGTCCTCGGTGACCGGTCGGCCCTGGCACGCCTTGCGCACTCCCGCGATGACCTTGTTGCGGCTGAAGGGCTCGGTGACCCCGCTCCGCTTGATCACCATCAGCGACGCCGTCTCGATGGTCGTGAAACGGCGGGAGCAGTCGGGGCACTGACGTCGCCGGCGGATCGCCGTCCCGTCATCCGTGGTGCGGCTGTCGACGACGCGGCTGTCCGGGTGCCTGCAGAAGGGGCAGTGCATGGCTCCACCCTCCTCACCCTTTGATATACGGACGTACGTACGCCAACGAGCCCGGCGTACGGCGACAGACCTCCGGCCGGTCCGTACGGGCCCTTCGGAGCAGGCTCCAGCATAGGCGATTCCCGACCCCGCGAAGGACCAGGCACCACAACTTCTGGGTAACCGATCGCAGTCAACCACTACATGTGGTGCCGGGGCGCTTACATCCGCCTACCGCGTGTCGCGGCGGCGACGGGCCGGACGGTCGCCCACGAGAGTACGGGAAGCCACCCGGCCGGCGGCGCGGCGGGGCCGGGGTGACAGAATCGGCCGGGTCGGGACAGGTGACCCGCGAGGTCTCCGCACGGCGGCGGGACAGCTCGCCGGGCGACCGGAAATCCGGGCGGACACGCCCCGACGAGGACTCGAAAAGTCACTCGGCCATACACCCAGCCTCTTGATCCGGGTAGCAATCGGCGAATATTTCACTCGAACGTGTGTTTGGCGCAACCTTTCGAAAGCAACTACCGTTGGCTAACTAGGGAGAACATTTCGAGAGGGGCCGACGTGACCACCACCGCAGACAGCGCGACCATCACCGCACAAAGCCACTCCCAGAGCCGGTTCGAGCACCCGCAGAAAGCACAGCGGCCGATGGACGACGCCACGTCGGATTCCGAAGAGCAGAAGCCCGCCCGCGCCCTGCCCGGCAGGCCACCGGGTATCCGGGCCGACAGCTCCGGACTCACCGACCGCCAGCGCCGGGTGATCGAGGTGATCCGCGATTCCGTGCAGCGGCGGGGCTACCCGCCGTCCATGCGCGAGATCGGCCAGGCCGTCGGCCTGTCCAGCACCTCGTCCGTCGCCCACCAGCTCATGGCGCTCGAACGCAAGGGCTTCCTGCGCCGCGACCCGCACCGCCCCCGGGCGTACGAGGTACGCGGCTCGGACCAGACCAGCACCGCCGCGACGGAGACCGCGGGCAAGCCCGCCGCGTCCTACGTTCCGCTGGTCGGCCGGATCGCCGCCGGCGGCCCGATCCTCGCCGAGGAGTCGGTCGAGGACGTCTTCCCGCTCCCCCGCCAGCTCGTCGGCGACGGCGAACTCTTCGTGCTGAAGGTCGTCGGCGACTCCATGATCGAAGCCGCCATCTGTGACGGCGACTGGGTCACGGTCCGCCGCCAGCCGGTGGCCGAGAACGGTGACATCGTCGCCGCCATGCTGGACGGCGAGGCCACCGTCAAGCGCTTCAAGCGCGAGGACGGCCATGTGTGGCTGCTGCCGCACAACTCCGCGTACCAGCCGATCCCCGGAGACGAGGCGACCATCCTCGGCAAGGTGGTGGCGGTACTGCGCCGCGTCTGACCCACCGCTCACGACCGAGCCCCGGAACCACTGCGCCGGTTCCGGGGCTCTGCTTGTGTGGGTCTCCGTTCGGGCGCCCTGTGCCGGCGCCCGAACCAGAGGTGGCCGACGCCTAGGAGCCGGACTCCGCCGCCTTGGCCGCCGCGTCGATGGCGGCCAGCGAGCGGCGGACCTGGTTGCGGTCGGTCGTGTACCAGAACTCGGGCATCGACTTGCGGAGGAAGGAGCCGTAGCGAGCACGCTCCACCCGGGGGTCGAGGACGGCGACCACACCGCGGTCGCCCGTGGCGCGCACCAGTCGGCCGGCGCCCTGGGCCATCAGCAGGGCCGCGTGCGTCGCCGCGACCGCCATGAAGCCATTGCCGCCGTTTTCCTCCACGGCCTTCTGCCGGGCGCTCATCAGCGGATCGTCCGGACGCGGGAACGGCACCCGGTCCATCACCACCAGCTGGCAGTTCGCCCCCGGCACATCGACGCCCTGCCACAGGGAGAGGGTGCCGAACAGGCAGGTACGGGCGTCGTCGGCGAAGGCGCGGATCAGCTCGCCCAGGGTTTCCTCGCCCTGGAGGAGAATCGGCACGTCCAGCCGGCCGCGCAGCTCCTCCGCGGCGGCCTGGGCGGCACGCATCGAGGAGAAGAGGCCGAGGGTGCGGCCGCCCGCCGCCTCGATCAGCTCGGTGAGCTCATCGAGCATGTCCGTACGGCTGCCCTCCCGGCCCGGCTGGGCCAGATGCTTGGCGACGTACAGGATGCCCTGCTTCGAGTAGTCGAACGGGGAGCCGACGTCCAGGCCCTTCCAGGGCGGGACGTCCTCACCCTCCGTGCCCTCGGGAGCCAGGCCCAGGGAGGCGGCGACCCCGTTGAAGTCGCCGCCCAGCTTGAGAGTGGCGGAGGTCAGGGTCACCGAGCGGTCCTCGAAGAGCTTCTCGCGCAGCAGGCCCGAGACGGACAGCGGTGCCACCCGGAGCGAGGCGCCGAAGCGGTCATGGCGCTCGTACCAGACCACGTCGTACTCGGAGCCGTTGGCGATGCGCTCGGCGACGGCGTGGACGTTCTCCACCGAGGCGAGGGCCTGCTTGCGGACGGCGTCCTCGTCCTGGACCGACTTGTCGCGGGTGGAGCCGAGCGCCGAGATGACCGTACGGGCCGCGTCCCGCAGCGCCATCAGGCAGTAGCCGAGGTCCTCGGGGACCTCCTCCAGACGGCCGGGCAGAGCCAGCTCCATGAGGCGCTCGAAGGTCTCCGACGCCGTCTGGAGCTGGTCCGCGGCCTTCTCGTTGACGAGCTTGGCGGCGCGGCGGACGGCACGGTTGACCTGGCCGGGGGTGAGTTCGCCGGTGGCGACGCCGGTGACCCGGGAGACCAGCTCATGGGCCTCGTCGATGATCAGGACCTCGTGCTGCGGGAGGATCGGGGCGCCCTCGATCGCGTCGATGGCGAGCAGCGCGTGGTTGGTGACGACCACATCGGCGAGCTTGGCGCGCTCCCTGGCGGCCTCGGCGAAGCACTCCGCCCCGTACGCGCACTTCGAGGCGCCCAGACACTCCCGGGAGGAGACCGAGACCTGGCCCCAGGCGCGGTCGGAGACCCCGGGGGTCAGCGCGTCACGGTCGCCGGTCTCGGTCTCGTCCGCCCAGTCGCGCAGCCGCAGCAGGTCCTTGCCGAGCTTGCTGGTCGGTGTCGCCTGCTCGAAGACGTCGAAGAGGCCGTCCTCCTCTTCCTGCGGGACGCCCTCGTGGAGGCGGTGCAGGCACAGGTAGTTCGAGCGGCCCTTGAGCATCGCGAACTCGGGGCGGCGGCGCAGCAGCGGATGCAGGGCCTCGACCGTCCGCGGCAGATCACGCTCCACGAGCTGGCGCTGGAGCGCCAGGGTGGCGGTGGCGACGACCACTCTCTCGCCGTGCGCGAGCGCCGGGACCAGATAGCCGAGGGACTTGCCGGTGCCGGTGCCGGCCTGCACCAGCAGATGGGCCTGGTCGTCCACGGCCTCGGCGACGGCCTCGGCCATCGCCACCTGGCCGGGGCGCTCGGTGCCGCCGACGGCGGTCACGGCGGCGTGCAGGAGATCGGGGAGGGAGGGCTTCGTCATAGCCCTGCAAGCCTACGCGGGACCACTGACAGCCGGGTCCGTCACGGCATGTGGAGCGGATTGGGAACGGTGCCGTGGACCGCCGCGTGCGGCCGGTCGGTGCGGTCCCGGTAGCCGTCCACGTGCAGACGGTTGCGGTTCAGGCACAGCCGCGCGATCCGCGGGGTGAGCAGGTCGAAGGTCTCGTACCGCTCCTTGAGACCGGGGAAGCGTTCGTGGTGGCGCAGGATCTCCGCCCGGACGAGTGACCAGAACTCGCTCTCGGGCACGCCCAGTTGGTCAGCGCACAGCGGTGCGAGGTAGCGGAAGACGCCGACGAACAAGCCGGAGTGGATGAACTGGGTGAGGAAGGCGGGCGGTTCGGTCAGCAGCACCGCCCGTACGTCGTCCGGCATGGAGTCGTGCTCCGGGAGCGGGCGGGAGCTGGTGTTGACGTCGTCGACGAAGTCCTTCATCGCGAGGCGGGTGGGGACGTCGTGCTCGTCGAAGACGACGATGGCGTTCTCGCCGTGCGGGGAGAAGACCGTGCCGTAGCGGTAGAGGAAGTGCAGCAGCGGCGGCAGCAGCGCGGCGAACAGCCGGGCCAGCCAGGCGCGCGGGGCCAGCCCCGAGCGGCGCACCAGCTCCGCGGTCAGGGCGCGGCCCCGGGGGTCGGTCTGCAGCAGTGCGGCCAGGGTGCGGGCGCGTTCGCCGGGGTCCAGATAGCGGCTGACCGGCTCCCGCCAGATACAGCCGAGCAGCTCCTTGAACTGGTACGGGACGCCGGGCAGCCGGTCGTAGAGGGGGTGCTCGACGGTGACGGACGCGGTCTCGCCGAGCAGGATGACCCGGGTCTCGTCGCGCAGATAGGGGTCGGCGTCGCGCAGGCCGTGGACCCAGCGGGTGACGGCGGGCGCGGCGAGGGTGCGCTCGGTGGGCAGGCCGCGCCAGACGAGGGTGTTGAGGATGGACAGCGGCAGCTTGACCGTCCGGGCCTCGGGCCGGCTGAGGTTGAGGAAGGTGCGGATGGACTGCTGCGGCAGGCGGAGGTCGTTGTCAGTGGGCAGCGCGATGATGGATCTGTCCGCGAGCTGCGGGGCGAAGAGCGGGGCGATGGTCTCGTCCCATTGCCAGGGGTGCACGGGGAGATAGAGGTAGTCGGCGGGGTCGAGGCCCTCGTCGGCGATGGTGCGGGCGAAGGCGTGACGGGTGGCGGGGTCGAGTTCCTCGCCGTAGAGACGGTCGGGGGTGGCGAGGGTGGGGATACCGCGGTAGTGGGCGATGCCGTGGTGCGCGGCGAGCCAGGGCAGGCGCCGGGCGGTGCGGGCCTCGGGGGCCCAGGTCGCCGCGTCGGCGGCGGAGAAGCCGAGCCGGCCCTTGTTCGCGACGAGCCAGGGGTGGCCGGTCTGGTGGCCTTCGAGGGAGGCGTAGTCCAGGTCGGCGAGTTCGGCGGCGCTGAGCGCGGTGGCGTCGAGGCGGGTGTCGGCGGCGAGGGTGGCGGTCAGCTCGCGGATGAGGTGGCCGGTGGTGTCGCCGGACAGGCCCAGCACGGTGTCGTGGGCGTGGGTGAGGAAGCGGAAGGGGTCCGTGTCCGGGGTGATCGAAGCGGGGTCGACGCGCCAGTGGCCGTAGGCACCGCGCCGGGCGCGGAAGCGGTAGACGAGGGTGTCGGAGACCGGCAGGCGGTACTGCGGGGTGCCGTCGGGGGCGGTGCCGTCGGGCTCGGGGGTGAGGATCTCCTCGTAGGCGAACTCCGCCAGGGTCTTGGCGAACAGTCGGCGCGCGGCGTGCTGCCAGGCGCGGTGCGAGGGCTGGGGCTCAGGAGACAAGGCGGGACTCCTCGAAGCGGGACCGCCCCGGCTCGTACGGGGGACAACCGGGGCAGCGCGGTGGACGGCGGACCGGAGCGGGACCGTCGACGGACGGCCGCGGCGTCAGAGCAGGTGGCGGCGGGCGCGGTCGCGGACCATCAACGCCGCCCGTTTCGAGGGAAGTTCGATCTCCTCGGCGTAGTGGAAGCCGGCGCTCAGGAAGGCCGTGACGGAGGCGGTGTTGCGCAGATCGGGCTCGGCGACGACCCGTGTGCAGCGCGGGCGGTGGTCGAGGACGAGGTCGGCGGTGGCGCGCAGCAGGGTGCTGCCCAGCCCGCGTCCCCGGTCGCCGGACCCGCCGATGAGCAGATGGATGCCGGTGTCGTGGGGCCGGGCGGCGTAGTGGCGGGCGAGGGGGTCGAGGTCGGCGCGGTAGATCTCCCAGTAGCTCATCGGGACCCCGGCCAGCACCCCCAGGCAGGGCACGCTGCGGCCGTCGCCGTCGAGCTGCTCGCGCAGATGGGCGGCGGTGGTCTCCGGCGGGCCCGCCAGCTCCCAGAAGGCCGCGACGGCCGGGTCGTTCATCCAGCCCACGATCCGGTCGAGATCGCGCTCCGGCCGGACGGGCACCAGCGCGAACGGCCCGGCGGGGGTGTCGGCCGCGCCCCAGCCCGCCGGGTTGTCGAGCAGCGGGCCGGCTGCCGGGGCGCCCGGGGACCCCGGCGGCGGGCCGTCGTCGGCCGACGCGCGGCATTCCGGCGGCGGGGCCTGCAGGCCGAGGGGGCCGTCGGAGCCGAGGCTGCGGCCGGGTTCGGTGGGTGGCACGGCGACGCTCTCCTCTCGTGGCCGCGTGCCGCGTGGCCGTATGGGTCGCGGGGCGCCGGCGCCGGGGACTGGGTGCGGGGGTCTGCTGTCGGGGGTCGCGGTGGGCGGCTAGGGGGCGAGGGGGTTGGTCAGGGTGACGTAGACGGACTGGGTCTCGACCGGGCCGACGAGTTCGTCCAGGCCGCGCAGCCGGGTGGCCAGGTTGGCCTTGCAGCGCAGGGTGCGGGCGGCCAGGAGCTGTTCCGGCAGCGGCGAGCGGTGGGCCCGCGGGGCCGCGGCGGCGTCGGCGAGGAACCGACGGAAGGCGGCGAGCAGGATCTCCTCGCGGACCAGGTGCTGGGAGCCGAAGGCGCCGATGAGGCCGAGGACGTTGTTGATGCCGAGGTAGTAGGCGAAGCGTTCGTCGGTGACGTCGTCGGGCACGAAGGTGTCGCTGGCCACGCCGATGCCGGGCAGCCGTCGTTCCAGTTCGGCGCGGCGCGAGGTGCGGAAGTAGTAGCCCTGGTTGTCGCGGTAGCGGCCGCCGACCGGCCAGCCGTCGGGGTCCAGCAGGACCACGGTGTTCTGCTGGTGGGCCTCCAGCACGACGCCGGCCGTGCCGTCGAGCCACAGCACGGGCCGGACGACCGCCTCGAGGTAGCGCAGGAACCACTCGGTGGCCACCGCCCCCAGGGGACGGCCGGTGCGGGCGGCGAGTGTCTGGACGAGGTCCTCGAGCCGGGAGCGCGCTCCGGAGCGGCCGGGCCAGGGCCGGGGGGAGGTGAGGCCGGCGACGCAGACGGCGTCGTCGGTGGTGCTGAAGGGGTTGTGGCGGATGACGACGTCGAAGCCCTGGACGGGTGCGCCGTCGAGGCCGTCGACGGCGAGATAGGCCGGGTCCCGGACGATGTCGAAGCCGGGGTGGACGGTCTGCCACTGCTTGGCGAGGCCGGTGCGCAGCAGCCGGTGCACCTCGACCCCGCGGGCCAGTTCCTTACGGAGGTTCTCCCGGCGGGAGTTGGTGATGCGCAGCCCGAGGGAGAGCTTGAGCATGGCGTCCGCGCCGGGGCGGTAGACCGTACGGACGGAGGAGGTGGGGTGCCACAGCGGGCCGTGGGCGCCGAGGTCGTGCAGCAGACCGGCCTCGCGGAGGGCGAGGACGTCGGGGCGGTCGGCGAGTTCCCTGGCCTGCCAGGGGTGCAGCGGCAGCGCCACGGTGCCGTCGGGGAGCCGGCAGCCGCTTCCCGCGAGGTCCGCGGTGAGCCGCCCGGCCGCCACGGGCTTGCCGCGTTCGGTCCAGGCGGAGTCCGCGGCCAGCACGGAGCGGTGCACGGCCGTCCAGTGCAGCGGGAAGGCGCCGCGGAGTTCGGGCGAATAGGCGCGGGTCTCGGCGTCGGAGAGGCCTTCGCGGCTCTTGGGTGTGGGGTGCAGCGGGTGCCCGAGGAGGAGGGACTGTTCGGCTTCGAGGAAGAGGGCGCCGTGGTCGTCGGCGGGCCGGGCGCGCCGGTCGGTGAGGAAGGCGGCGACGTTACGGACGGAGTTGGCGACCCGGCCGACGAGTTCGGCGCCGTCGCCGTCCGGTGCCTGCTGCGGAGCGCCGTCCGGCTCCGGCTGTTCCCCGCCGTCCGCCACGCGGTGCTCACCGCCGTCGGAGGCCCGCCGGTCGCCGTGCGCGGCCTCCCGGCGCAGCAGTGCGGCGAGGGTGACGGCGTCCAGCGGGGCGGCGCCGGCCGGGGCGCCTTCGAGGGTGGGGGCGCCCAGGCGGTGCCAGCCGGTGGGTGACCAGTAGCGGACCGGGACGAGCAGGGCGCTCGCCGCGGCCTGCAGCGGGAGGCGGAGCCGTCCTTCGGCCGGGTGGTGGGTGCCGCTCTCCCTGATCCAGCAGCGCAGCAGGTGCTCGATGCCCGCGGCGTCGGCGGCGACGGCCGGGTCCGGGTGGTCGAGCGGGTCGTGGCCGCCGGTGCGGGCGCGGTCGTGCGGGCCGGGGGCGCCCTGGGGGACGGACCGGTCCGGGTGCTCGTGGGGCTGCTGGTGGCAGGTCTCGTCCGGGGCGCGGCGCTGCTGGCGCGGTACCGACTCGATGGTGCCCGCGCCCTGGTGGGCGGGGACCCGCTCGGCGGGCTGGCCGGCGTCGGGGCCGAGGTGTTCGTTCATGGGGTGGTGCCTCGCATGGTCGTGGGGGACGAGCCCGTCGGCCCGGGGGTGGTGCGGACCGCCGCCGCGATGGCGTCGGCGAGGCGGTCGAGGATCGCGTCCGCCTGTTCGTCGGTGATGGTCAGGGGTGGCAGCAGCCGGACGACGGCGGAGTGCCTGCCGCCCAGTTCGACGATCAGGCCGCGGTCCAGGCAGGCGTCGCGGACGGCGACGGCGAGTTCGGGGGCGGCGGGGCGGGCGCCGGTGGCATCGGCGTCGGCGTCGCGGTCGACGAGTTCGACGCCGAGCATCAGGCCGCGGCCGCGGACGTCGCCGATGCAGTCGTGGGCGGCGGCGAGGGAGTTGAGCCGGTCGAGCATCCGGGCGCCCAGCTCCCCGGCCCGCCGGTCGAGGCCGTTGGCCCGGACATGGGCGAGGGTGGCGGCGCCGGCGGCCATGGCGAGCTGGTTGCCGCGGAAGGTGCCGGCGTGCGCGCCGGGCTGCCAGGCGTCCAGCTCCTCGCGGTAGACGATCACGGCGAGCGGCAGGCTGCCGCCGATCGCCTTCGACAGCACGATCACGTCGGGCACGATGCCGCTGTGGTCGACCGCCCAGAAAGTGCCGGTGCGGCCGACCCCGGTCTGTACCTCGTCGACGATCAGCGGGATCTGCCGTTCCGCGGTGATCTCCCGCATCCGCCGCAGCCAGCTGTCCGGTGCGGGGATCACGCCGCCCTCGCCCTGGACGGGTTCCAGGATCATCCCGGCCGGGCGGGACACCCCGCTCTTGTGGTCGTCGAGCAGGCTCCGGGTCCAGCGCGCGGCGAGTTCGGCGCCGCGCTCGCCGCCGGTCCCGAAGGGGCAGCGGTAGTCGTACGGGTAGGGCAGCCGGACGACGCTGGTGTGCCGCGCTCCCCCGGAGGCGGCGAGCGCCTCCGAGGTCATGCCGTGGTAGGCGCCGGAGAAGGCCATCAGGCCGTCCCGTCCGGTCGCGGTGCGGACGAGTTTGAAGGCGGCCTCGACGGCGTCCGTGCCGGCCGGGCCGCAGAACTGGATGCGCGCGTTTTCGGCCAACTCCGCGGGCAGTGTGGCGAACAGCTCGGTGGTGAAGGCGTCCTTGACGGGCGTGGCCAGGTCGAGGACGTGCAGCGGCGCACCGGAGTCGAGGACCCTGCGGATCGCTTCGAGCACCACCGGATGGTTGTGGCCGAGCGCCAGCGTGCCGGCGCCGGAGAGACAGTCGAGATAGCGCCGGCCGTCGGCGCCCTCGATGGTGAGCCCGCGGGCGCGCACCGGGACGATGGGCAGCGAGCGCGCATAGGTGCGGGCGGCGGACTCACGCAGGGACTGACGGCGCAGAATCCCCTCGTGGGCCGGCGCCGCCGGCACGGTTTCGGTCAACGCCACGGCAGTTGTGTCCTCCTGCTGGTGAGCTGCGGAAGGCCGCGGGCCCCGCGAAGGGCCCGGCCGTCCCCGTCCGTACCAACGACGACGGCGACGCGAGATCACGGTTGCCACCAAGATCCTTGGCTGCCTGGAACCGGGGACCCGAGTACCGCCGTCCCCATCGTCACCGGCATAGTGGGGTGTTGCACCGGGATCTTGAGGTTCATGACAAAGAACGGGTCCGGTGTCCAGCAGACCGCGTCATCCCGGCTCAGTCCGATTCATCAGGGGGAACTCACCCATGCGATCCATACGTCGGCCAGTCCTGGCCGCCGCCGCTCTCACCGCCGTCATGGCGCTGACTGCCACCGGCTGCGGGCCGGAGGGCGACAACGCGGACGCCCAGCCCAGCCAGTCCGCGGCCCAGGACTCCACGGGCGGGGGTGACTTCAAGATTCCCCAGGATATCCAGGACAAGCTCAAGGAACACGGCGTCAACCTGGACAAGTGGAAGAACGGCGAGTGGAAGAACTGGGACCGGGACAAGTGGCTCCGCGAGGCCGGTGAGTTCATCAACCCGATCATCAAGGACTTCTGGGACAAGGACAAGATCGACAAGGTCAAGCCGCCCCAGGACCCCAGCAAGCCCGAGGACATCTCCGAGGACCAGGGCAAGACCGACCCCGAGCCCACCGCCGTCCCGGCCCGGGCCGTGAAGACCCCGTACACCTCCACCGCCCCCGGCGTGGGTCTGCTGCTGTTCAGCACCCCCGAGGGCGACTCGCGGTGCTCCGCCACCGTCGTCAAGGACCCGGCGCACCCCGGTAAGTCCAACCTGGTGTGGACCGCTGCGCACTGTGTGCACGCCGGCAAGAACGGCGGCTGGTACCGCAACATGATGTTCGTGCCGAACTTCAACAAGACCGGCGGCACCGCCGACCAGTTGAAGAGCAAGCCCTTCGAGGACCGGGTCCCGTCGGGCAAGTGGTGGGCGGACGACATGGCGACGTCCCAGCAGTGGATCAAGGCCGGCGGCGCCGTCCCGGGTGTCCCGATGGCTCCGTACGACTACGCGCTGATGCATGTGAAGCCGGAGCAGGGCACCGGCGGCAAGTCGCTGGAGGAGATGGCCGGCGGCGCCTACGAGGTCGACTTCAACGCCCCCGCGATGGCGAAGATCCCGAGCCTGACCGCACAGGGCTACCCGGCCGAGGCGCCCTTCGACGGTGCGGCGCAGCAGCAGTGCACCGACAAGCCGACCCGGCTGTCGATGGACGACCGGAAGCCGACCATGTACCGGATCGGCTGCACCATGACCGGCGGTTCCTCCGGTGGCCCCTGGTTCGCCAAGGGCTCGGACGGCAAGCAGGTGCTGATCTCCAACATGTCGATGGGCCCGCGTCCGGCCCGCTGGTCGGCCGGTCCGCACCTGGGTCCCGAGGCCAAGACGCTCTTCGACAACATGAGCAAGAAGTGGGCGGCCAAGCAGTAGCCGCCCGGGGCGGGTGGTGCCCGGTCGGCACCGCCCGCCCCTGAACGGAACGAAGGCCCGCCCCCGGTCTCCCGGGGGCGGGCCTTTCGCTTCGCTGTCCTACGGGGCGGTCAGGCCGCCGGCACGAACGGCTGGAACTCCGCGGCCAGTTCCTCGTGCACCCGCGCCTTGAGGACCGTGCCCTCGGCGGTGTGCTCCTCGGAGATGACCTCGCCCTCGGCGTGGGCCCGCGAGACCAGGGCGCCCTGGGTGTAGGGCACCAGCACCTCGATCTCGACCTGCGGCCGGGGCAGTTCCTCGTCGAGCAGGGCCAGCAGCTCCGCCATGCCCTGGCCGGTACGGGCCGAGACGGCGAGGGCGTGCTTCTCCTGGCGCAGCAGTCGCTGGAGCACCAGCGGATCGGCCGCGTCGGCCTTGTTGACGACCACGATCTCGGGCACGTCCGTGGCACCGACCTCGCGGATCACCTCGCGTACCGCGGCCAGCTGCTCCTCCGGCACCGGGTGCGAGCCGTCGACCACGTGCAGGATGAGGTCGGACTCGCCGACCTCCTCCATCGTGGAGCGGAACGCCTCGACGAGGTGGTGCGGGAGGTGGCGGACGAAGCCGACGGTGTCGGCGAGGGTGTAGAGCCGTCCGCTGGGTGTCTCGGCCCGCCGGACGGTCGGGTCCAGGGTGGCGAACAGCGCGTTCTCCACCAGGACACCGGCGCCGGTCAGGCGGTTGAGCAGGGACGACTTACCGGCGTTGGTGTAGCCGGCGATGGCGACCGAGGGGACCTTGTTGCGCCGGCGCTCCTGGCGCTTGATGTCCCGGCCGGTCTTCATCTCCGCGATCTCCCGGCGCATCTTCGCCATCTTCTCGCGAATCCGCCGCCGGTCGGTCTCGATCTTGGTCTCACCGGGACCACGGGTGGCCATACCGCCGCCCGCCGAACCGGAGCCACCGCCACCCATCTGCCGGGAGAGCGACTGGCCCCAGCCACGGAGCCTGGGGAGCATGTACTGCATCTGCGCCAGCGCGACCTGCGCCTTGCCCTCCCGGGACTTGGCGTGCTGGGCGAAGATGTCGAGGATCAGGGCGGTCCGGTCGACCACCTTGACCTTGACGACGTCCTCGAGGTGGATCAGCTGGCCCGGGGACAGCTCACCGTCACACACCACGGTGTCCGCCCCGGATTCGAGCACGATGTCCCGCAGCTCCAGGGCCTTGCCCGAGCCGATGTAGGTGGCCGGGTCGGGCTTGTCACGGCGCTGGATGACGCCGTCGAGCACCAGCGCGCCGGCGGTCTCGGCGAGGGCGGCGAGCTCCGCGAGGGAGTTCTCCGCCTCCTGGACCGTGCCGGTGGTCCAGACACCGACGAGTACCACCCGCTCCAGGCGGAGCTGGCGGTACTCGACCTCGGTGACGTCCTCGAGTTCGGTGGAAAGGCCCGCTACACGGCGTAGTGCGGCACGTGCGGAGCGGTCGTACTGGTCGCCGTCACGCTCCCCGTCGATCTCGTGGCTCCAGGCGACGTCCTCTTCCATCAGGGCGTTGGCCCGAAGGCTCTCGGGGAGGCGCTGCCGGTCCTGCGGAAGGGAAGAAGAGGAGGTCATTTGATCCTTCGCGTCGTTGGGAAGCCCGCACGGGGACCTCGCGGCCCCACCGGGACTGTCGTCAGGGCGACCGTCGCGGGACTCCCGCGGCCGTCGCTGGTGTCAACGTCCGAGCCGTCCCGGAGATTCCCGGGCCGGCCGGTGCCGACCTGACGATGGTCCCACGACCCGGGAGGGCCGTCACGCGGGTTTCCCCGGGGTTCCGGCGGCCCCCTTGGGTCCTCCGGGTGTCGGGGCGGCCACCTTGGCCCCGGGGCCGGGGGCGGTCGCCTTCGGGCCGGGCTTGGCCGGGCTCTTCCTGGGCTTCCACTGCGCATGACCGGGCATCGGCGGGGTCCGGTCTCCGTAGAGCCACGCCTGGAAGAAGGCGGTGAGGTCCTGCCCGGACACCTGGGAGGCCAGCTGGACGAAGTCGGCGGTGTCGGCCACTCCGTCGCGGTGCCGGGACACCCACTCGCGCTCGATCCGGTCGAAGGCGGCCGGACCGATCTTCTGCCGCAGGGCGTAGAGGACCAGCGCGCTGCCGTCGTAGACGATCGGGCGGAAGATGCTGATCTTCTGCCCCGGGCTGGGGGCCTTGGGCCGGGCGGGCGGTCCGCCCTCGGCGCGCCAGCCGTCGGACTGTTCGTAGGCGTGGCGCATACGGGCCTCCAGAGAGGCCCGGGTGCCGCCCTTCTCCTGGGCGTAGAGGGCCTCGTACCAGGTGGCATGGGCCTCGTTGAGCCAGACGTCGGACCAGCGGCGCGGGCTGACGCTGTCACCGAACCACTGGTGGGCCAGCTCGTGCACCATCACGGACTCGACGTACCAGTCGGGCAGCTGGCGGGTGGTGAACAGGGCCTTCTCGAACAGCGACAGCGTCTGGGTCTCCAGCTCGAAGCCGGTCCGGGCGTCGGCGATCAGCACCCCGTACGCCTCGAAGGGGTAGGGACCGAGCTTGCGCTCCAGCCAGGTCAGATGGCCCGGCGTCTTGGCCACCCACGGGGCCAGGGCGGCACGGTGGGCGGTCGGGACGACGTCGCGCAGCGGCAGGCCGTGCGGCCCGTGGCGCAGCAGCACGCTGGACTTCCCGATGGAGACCTGGGCCAGCTCGGTGGCCATGGGGTGGTCGGTGCGGTAGGTCCAGGTGCGGGTCCCGGCCCGGGTGCCGGGGCGCAGCGGCAGCCCGTTGGCGACGGCGGTCAGCTGCTGGGGCGCGGTGATGTGGAAGGTGAAGAGCGCCTTGTCGGAGGGGTGGTCGTTGCAGGGGAAGACCCGGTGGGCGGCGTCGGCCTGGTTGGCCATCGCCAGCCCGTCGGCGGTACGAATCCAGCCGCCGTCGCCGGCGCCGGCGGGGTTGCTGGTGTGCTCGACGGCGATCTTCAGTTCCTGTCCACGGGAGACGTGGAAGGCCGGGGTGAGCACCAGGTCCTCGCCGTGCTGCTCGTACCGGGCGGCCAGGCCGCCGATCTTCACGGAGCGTACGGCGCCGCGGGCGAAGTCGAGGTTGAGCTGGTCGAGCTCGCCGGTGGCACGGGCGGTGATCTCGGTGGTGGCGTTCATCGGCCGGTCGTTGTGGCCGGAGTACTCCAGGGAGACGTCATAGGACGTGACGTCGTAGCCGGTGTTGCCGAGGGTGGGGAAGAGCCGGTCGCCGAGGCCCTGCGGCCCGGCCGGCGGCTCGGCCACGCCGAGGGTGGCCAGGGCGGCCAGCCCGAGGGCGGCGGCCCGCACACCGGTCCGGCGGCCCCGGCCGCTCGGGCCACGGGACAGGGCGGGGACGGGGCGGTCGGGGTCGCGGGACGGGCGGCGCAAGGGAAGGGACATGAACTACGGCTACCAACGCGGCCCCGTCCCCCGCGGGTCACGGGGCAAACGGCACCCGAACGGGCGGCGGATCGGGCACCCGTCTTACGCCGCCGGGCGGAGCGGCTCCCGACGGGGCGTCAGCCGGCGGACGTACCGGGCGCTCAGGGCTGCAGGGCCGCGGGCTGCCGGGCCTTGCCCGCCCGCAACACATCGAAGACGCCGGGCACTTGGCGCATCGCGCGCATCAGGGACGGCAGCCCGGCGGGGTTCGGCAGATGCAGCGTGTAGGTGTGGCGGACCCGCTGTTCGTGCGGGGGTTCGACGGCGGCCGACACCACGGCGGCGCCCTGGGAGGCGATGGCCTCGGTGAGGTCGGCCAGGAGCTGCGGCCGGCTGAAGGCCTCGGCCAGGAGGGTGACCCGGCAGCCGGGGCCTCCCTGGGCGGCGCCGCGCCAGCGCACCCCGACCGGCGGCCGGCCGGTGGCCGCCATCCGGGCCACGACGGGGCACAGGACGCGGTGCACGGTGACCGTGCCGCCACGGACGGCGAAGCCGGTGACGGCGTCCGGCGGCACCGGGGTGCAGCAGCCCGCCAGCCGGACGGCCGCCCCGGGCAGGTCGGCCACCGCGAGGACCGAGGCGGGAACGACCGGGTCCGCCCCGGGGCCGTCGGGCTCCTCGGCGCGGCGGTCGGCGGACGGCTCCCCGGTGAGCCCCTCACCGGGGCCCGAGGGGCGGGCGCAGGACTCCCGTGGCCCGGCCAGCCACCGGGCGATGGCGAGCCGGGCGGCGGGGGTACGGGCGTGGTCGAGCCACTCGGGAGAGGGGCCGGCCGCGGGGTCCGGCGCCATCAGCAGCTGCAGGCTGTCACCGTCGTGCAGGACCGTGGAGAGGGTGGCGAGCCGGCCGTTGACGCGGGCGCCGATGCAGCAGTGCGCCGCCTCGCCGTGCCGCTCGTAGGCGGCGTCCACACAACTCGACCCCGCGGGCAGACCGATGACGCCGCCGGTGCCGCCGGACGAGCCGTCCGGCGGGGCGCCGGTGCAGAAGACGGTGATCTCGCGGTCCTGGGCGAGGTCGTCGCGCAGCGAGGTCCAGAACGTGTCCGGGTCGGGGGTGGTGCGCTGCCACTCCAGCAGGCGGGAGAGCCATCCGGGGCGGGTCGGGTCGGCCCGCTCGCCCTCGGGGGCGTCCACGTCGTCGGTGGGGGCGTAGGGGTTGCCGAGCGCGATCACCCCGGCCTCGGCGACCCGATGCATCTGGTGCGTACGGATCAGCGTCTCGGCGATCTCCCCGGACGGGCAGCTGACCGCGGTGTGCAGCGACTGGTAGAGGTTGAACTTGGGGGCCGCGATGAAGTCCTTGAACTCGGAGATCACCGGGGTGAAGCAGGTGTGCAGCTCACCGAGGACGGCGTAACAGTCGGCGTCCTCAGCCACCAGCACCAGCAGCCTGCCCAGGGCCGCGCCGGTCAGTTCACGGTGTGCGAGGCGCACCCGGTGCACGGAGACGAAATGCCGTGGCTGAACGAGGACTTGGGCGTCGATACCGGCCTCGTCGAGCACCGTGCGCACCCGCCCGGCCAGTGCGGCGAGCGGGTCGGGCCGGGAGGCGCACTCCAGGACCAGGGCCCGGGTGGTGGCGTACTCCTCCGGGTGCAGGATGGCGAAGACCAGGTCCTCCAGCTCGGCCTTCAGCGCCTGGACGCCGAGGCGTTCGGCGAGCGGGATCAGCACGTCGCGGGTCACCTTGGCGATCCGCGCCTGCTTCTCGGGGCGCATCACGCCGAGGGTGCGCATGTTGTGCAGCCGGTCGGCGAGCTTGATGGACATCACCCGGACGTCGTTGCCGGTCGCCACCAGCATCTTGCGGAAGGTCTCCGGCTCGGCGGCCGCGCCGTAGTCGACCTTCTCCAGTTTGGTGACGCCGTCGACGAGATAGCTGACCTCGGTGCCGAACAGCTCCCGCACCTGATCCAGCGTCACCTCCGTGTCCTCGACGGTGTCGTGGAGCAGGGAGGCGGTCAACGTCGTGGTCTCGGCGCCGAGTTCGGCGAGGATCAGGGTCACCGCGAGGGGGTGGGTGATGTACGGCTCGCCGCTCTTGCGCAGCTGGCCCCGGTGCGAGGTCTCGGCGAGCAGGTAGGCCCGGGTGAGGGTGTCCAGGTCGGCGTCGGGGTGGTGGCCGCGGTGCACCTTGGCGACGTGTTCGAGGGCGTGCGGGAGGCCGTCGCGCGGGGCCGGGCCGAGGAGCGCGGCGCGGCCGATGCGGCGCAGCCCGGTGAGTTCCAGTCGGCGGCGGCCGCGCCTGCGGCCCGCTGCTCCAGGATTCCCAGGGTTAGTGGCCTCTGCGCTCATGGGCACCTCCGGCAGCGTCGACCGGCGGTGTGACGCGTCAGATCGGGCGCCCGGGCCGGTGCTTGATGCTACCGAGCCCATCACGCACCGCTTCCCACCTCTCGCTCAGCGTGAGGCGGACCACCCGTTCGAGCGAATCTTTTGGCCGGAACCCCTCTCGGGGCGGGCCCTGGCCCGATACGCCGTGGGCCGGGTCAGCCGAGCGCGGCGGTCAGCCAGGCGGGGTCGAAGGTGCCCTCGGCGACGATCTCGGCCGGGCCGGTCATCTCGACCGTGCCGTCGGGCCGCTCGGTGATCGAGAGCCGGCCGCCGAGCACCTCGACCGTGTACGTGACCGGCGCTCCGGTCGCGGCGGGGTCCAGGCCGTCCCGGCGGGCGGTGGCGACGGCGACCGCGCAGGCACCGGTGCCGCAGGAGCGGGTCTCACCCGAGCCACGCTCGTGGACCCGCATCGCCACATGGCGCGGACCGCGGTCGACGACGAACTCGATGTTCACGCCGTCGGGATAAACCGACGCGGGGCTGAACGGCGGTACGTCCCGCAGTTCGCCGGCGTGGGCCAGGTCCTCGACGAAGGCGACCGCGTGCGGATTGCCCATGTTCACGTTGCGGGCCGGCCAGCTGCGGCCGTCGAGGGTGACGACGACGCTCTCCTGGGGGAGTTCGGCCCGGCCCATGGAGACCGTGACATCGCCGGTCTTGGCGAGGTGGACGCGGCGTACGCCGGCGCGGGTGGCGATGGCGAGGTCGCCGGCCTCGACCAGGCCGGCGTGCAGCAGATAACGCGCGAAGACGCGGACGCCGTTGCCGCACATCTCGGCGATCGAGCCGTCGCCGTTGCGGTAGTCCATGAACCACTCGGCCTCGTCGGCCCGGTCCCGCACCTCCGGGTGCGCGGCGGAGCGTACGACGCGCAGCAGGCCGTCGCCGCCGAGGCCGGCCCGGCGGTCGCAGATCCTGGCGACGGCGGCCGCGGACACGTTGAGGCGCCCGTCCGGGTCGGGGACGATCACGAAGTCGTTCTCGGTGCCGTGGCCCTTGAGGAAGGCGAGGCGCTGCGTGCTGGTCACCCCTGCATCGTACGGGGAGGGCGGGGGGAAGGAGGGGTGCGGGGCGGGGCGCGAGGGGCTCAGGGGTGCTGACTACACCCGCCCACCCCCCGAAGGGGGGTGGGCGGCGGGGAAAAAAACGGGCCGCGCGCGATGGCCCCCGTCCCAGCACACCCGCCCGCAGCACACCCGCTGGTCAGCGCAGCCGCGCCACGCGCCAGATGGCCAGCGAGGCCGGGAGGGCCACCAGGACGGTGTAGATCAGCACCACACGCCAGCAGGCGCGGCGGCCGGAGCCCGGCGCCGGGAGGCCGGGCCAGGTGTGGCCGACGCGGCGGGCGGCCATCATGCCCCAGCCCGCGGCGCAGCAGCACAGCAGCAGACCGAGCATCGCGATCATGGCGCCGCCGTCGCCGCCGAACTCGAAGGCGAGCGGGAAGGCGAACATCAGCGACCCGAGGGCGGCGAGCGCGACGATCGGCGCCAGCTGCCACAGCCGCAGCCGGCGCGGCGGGCGCAGCTCGCGGAAGGACTCGCCGCCCTCGCCGGGGCGGTCGGCTCCGGAGTCCGGGGCGTCGGAGTCGTCCAGGGCGTCCGGGTCGGTGCGCGGGCGGCCGATGCCACCGTCGGGGCCCGTCAGGCCGTCGCCGGTGTCCGGGCCGTCATCGGCGAGGGGAGCCGCGTCGGCGCCGCTGTCCGGTTGCTGCGCTCCGTCGCGAGGGCCGGCCTCCATTGCCACGCGCCCTCCCCACTCCAGACTGCACGCCTCGATCGAAGGTCGATGATGACACGCCCTCAGGGGCCCGGATGACGGCCGGAGCGTCCCGATGCCATGACGTGATCAGGCTGTGACCGGTCGTTCGAGCAACGCCAGTGCCTGCCCCGGAAGTTCCTCCCGGTGCTCGGCCGCGCCGCTGAGCCAGTGGACGCGCGGGTCCCGGCGGAACCACGAGTCCTGGCGGCGCGCGAAGCGCTTGGTGGCGCGCACCGTCTCGTCGCGCGCTTCCTGCTCGGTGCACTCCCCCGCGAGCTGGGCGAGCACCTGCTGGTAGCCCAGCGCCCGGGAGGCCGTACGGCCCTCGCGCAGTCCCTCGCCCTCCAGCCGGCGCACCTCGTCGACCAGGCCCGCCTCCCACATACGGTCGACGCGCCGCGCGATCCGCTCGTCGAGTTCGGGGCGCGCGACGTCGACACCGATCTGCAGGGTGTCGTAGACCGCTTCGTGGCCGGGGAGGTTGGCGGTGAAGGGGCGGCCGGTGATCTCGATGACCTCCAGGGCGCGCACGATACGGCGGCCGTTGCTCGCCAGGATCGCGCGACCGGCCTCGGGGTCGGCGGCGGCAAGCCGGGCGTGCAGGGCGCCGCTGCCCGACTCGGCCAGTTCGGCCTCCAGGCGGGCGCGCACCTCAGGGTCGGTGCCGGGGAACTCGAGTACGTCGATGGCGCCGCGCACATAGAGGCCGGAGCCGCCGACCAGGACCGGGGTGCGGCCCTCGGCGAGCAGCCGGTCGATCTCGGCGCGGGCCAGCCGCTGGTACTCGGCGACGCTGGCGGCGCAGGTGACGTCCCAGATGTCCAGGAGGCGGTGCGGGACGCCCTGCTGCTCCTCGGGCGTGAGCTTGGCGGTGCCGATGTCCATACCGCGGTAGAGCTGCATGGAATCGGCGTTGATGACCTCGCCCCCCAGGTGCTGCGCGAGCGCGACGCCCAGATCGGACTTTCCGGCCGCGGTGGGGCCGACGACGGCGATGACCCGCGGAGCGGGAACGGCGGTGTTCACCCCGTCAGTCTCGCAAACCTCCCGGCCCCATCTCGAACGAGCGACGTGACGGGCCACTGATGATCTCGTTGCCTGTTGCGAGGTCCCGAGAGCCGGAAGCAGCACCGGCGCCCGCGGGCGGCGCAACGGTCCGCTCCCGGAGGGCCAGGGATGTGGCCGGGGACGTCACCACAGGAAGAGCGTAGGAGCAGTTATGGGCGTGTTTTCGCGGTTTCGCCGCCGTAAGTCCGGAGCGGTGACGGAGGAGAGTGCCACGACGGCGGTGGCGGCCGGGGCGGAGGAGCAGGTGGACGCTCCGTCGGACACCGGGGACACCGGGAGGGCCACGGACGCCGCCGAGTGCCCGGCGGCAGAGGCGGCGGAGGCGGCGTCCCCGGAGGCGTCCGGCGACGCCGCGGCGGAGACGGAGGAGACCGCGGACACCGTGGCGCCGCGGGCCGAGCAGGCCGCTGAGAGCGCCGGTATCCCGCGGCAGCAGTCGGCGGAGGCCGCCGCGGACAGCGAGAGCGCGCAGCACCGGACGCGCTGACCGGACAACGGCCGCGGGCCGCAGGGCCGCGCGGCCGTCGCCGTACCGCCGGGCGGCCGTGCTACGACCAGGCCGCCGCGAAGTAGCCCACGCCGTAGGGAGCCTCCTCGCGGAGCAGCCGGCCGCTGAGGCCCGCGCCCTCCGCCGCCCCCGCGAGGACCTGCCAGCAGGCCCGTCCGGACACCTGGAGGCCGGCGGCCGGCTCCGCGTCGAGTGCGGCCAGTGCGGCGGTGTCGGCCTCGCCCAGGGCGCGGGCGGTCTCGGCGTCGAAGGCCTCGGCCCGCTCGTCGAAGTAGCCGGGCGCCTTCACCGTCCGGCAGGCGCTGCCGTCGCCCATCACCAGCAGCGCGACCCGGGGAGCGGCCGCGGCGGTCTCCCGGCCCAGTTCCAGACAGCGGTCGCGGGGCAGGGACGGGTCCACCCCCAGCGCCTCCACGGGAGCGTCGTCCCAGTCCGTACGGGACAGCAGCCAGGCGCCGACGGACAGCGACGGCGGGAGTTCCCGGTCCGGGACGGTCTCCGCGGCGCCCAGCGACACGTCAAGGTCCACCCCGAAGCCGTGGAAGGAGCCGACCGAGCCCTGGGGGTACCGTCCCCGCCCGGCCTCGTCGGCCGGGCCGAGGACGACCAGCCGGTCGGGGCGGGCGGCGCTGAGCACGCCGACCGCGTCGAGACAGGCGGCGCGCAGCGCGTCGAGTTCGGGCGCCGCCCCGGCGGCCACCTCCGGGACGAGCAGCGGCGGGCAGGGGCAGAGGGCGGCGGCTACGAGCATGCCACGCAGCGTAACGCCACTGATGCGGGGCCGTTCGCCGTGCCCTGGGAGCGCCCGGTCAGTCGCAGCCGCAGCCGGCGGCGGGCGCCGGGCTCGGCGCCGGGGCCCCGATGGTGGGCAGGCCCAGCAGCACGCCCTGGGGCTTCTGTGCCGGGGCGGCGTTGCGCTTCTCCCAGGCGTCCCCGGCCCGGGTCCGGCGCACCGCCTGGGCCGCGCCCTCGGCCAGGAGGTGGTGCGGGGCGGCGTACGTGATCTCGACGGTGACCACGTCGCCGGGGCGGACCGGCTCGTCGGGGCGGGTGAAGTGGACCAGGCGGTTGTCGGGGGCGCGGCCGGACAGGCGGCGGGTCGCGTCGTCCTTGCGGCCCTCGCCCTCGGCGACCAGGACCTCCAGCGTGCGGCCGACCTGCTTCTTGTTCTCCGACCAGGAGATCTCCTCCTGGAGGGCGACCAGGCGCTCGTAGCGTTCCTGGACGACGGCCTTGGGGATCTGGCCCTCCATGTCGGCGGCCGGGGTCCCGGGGCGCTTGGAGTACTGGAAGGTGAAGGCCTGGGCGAAGCGGGACTCGCGGACCGTGTGCAGGGTCTGCTCGAAGTCCTCCTCGGTCTCGCCCGGGAAGCCGACGATGATGTCGGTGGAGATCGCGGCGTCCGGCATGGCGGCGCGCACCTTCTCGATGATGCCGAGGAAGCGCTCCTGGCGGTACGAGCGGCGCATCGCCTTCAGGACGGTGTCCGAGCCGGACTGCAGCGGCATGTGGAGCTGCGGCATCACGTTCGGCGTCTCGGCCATGGCGGCGATGACGTCGTCGGTGAAGTCACGGGGGTGCGGGGAGGTGAAGCGGACCCGCTCCAGGCCCTCGATCTTCCCGCAGGCACGCAGCAGCTTGCTGAAGGCCTCGCGGTCGCCGATGTCGGAGCCGTAGGCGTTGACGTTCTGGCCGAGCAGGGTGATCTCGCTGACTCCCTCGGAGACCAGCGCCTCGATCTCGGCGAGGATGTCGCCGGGCCGGCGGTCCTTCTCCTTGCCGCGCAGCGCGGGCACGATGCAGAAGGTGCAGGTGTTGTTGCAGCCGACGGAGATGGAAACCCAGGCCGCGTAGGCGCTCTCCCGCCGGGTGGGCAGGGTCGAGGGGAAGGCCTCCAGCGACTCGGCGATCTCGACCTGCGCCTCTTCCTGGACGCGGGCGCGCTCCAGCAGCACCGGCAGCTTGCCGATGTTGTGCGTCCCGAAGACCACGTCGACCCAGGGGGCCTTCTTGACGATGGTGTCGCGGTCCTTCTGGGCGAGGCAGCCGCCCACGGCGATCTGCATGCCGGGGCGCGCGGCCTTCTTCGGGGCGAGCTGACCGAGGTTGCCGTAGAGCCGGTTGTCGGCGTTCTCCCGTACCGCGCAGGTGTTGAAGACCACGACGTCGGCGCCGTCGCCATCCTTGGGAGCGGGTACGTATCCGGCCTCTTCCAGCAGGCCGGACAGCCGCTCGGAGTCGTGGACGTTCATCTGGCACCCGTAGGTGCGGATCTCGTAACTCTTGTTGACGCCCACTGCCTGGCTCCGGTCGCTGCTGGTCATGTCTCAAGGGTAGGCGGTGCCGGGAGTGCCTCCCGACGCCGGAGGCCCGGTCGGGATCGTCCGGCGCAGGAGGGCGGGCGTCCGCTCAGAGGGCGAGCACGACGGCGGCGACGAGGCCGCCGGCTCCCAGGGCGAAGGCCGCGCTGCGCCAGCCGCCGTGGCCCCAGCGGAAGGGCCGGTCGAGGGCGTAGCGGCCGGGGCCGGTGGCCGCGACGGACAGCGCGACGACGGCGATGGTCAGCGGGTATTCGAGGCCGCCGGTCTCCGCCCAGAGCCCTTTGGGTGCCGCGAGGACCATGGCGTTGATCATCACGCCGATCAGTGCGGCGGCTGCCAGCGGGGTGAGCAGACCGAGGGCGAGGCCGAGGCCGCCGAGGACTTCCGTGACTCCGGCGAGGCCGGCGAAGAAGGTGCCGGGGCGGTAGCCGAGGGCTTCGAAGCCCCGCGCGGTGGTGTCGAGTCCGCGGCCGCCGAAGAAGCCGAAGAGTTTCTGTGCGCCGTGGCCGGCCAGGATCAGCCCCACGGTCAGCCGCAGGAGGAGCAGTCCGGCATCGGCGGCCGCGGGAGGCGGGCGGACGGTTTCGGACCGGGCGCGGGTGTCGGGCCGCAGTGCGGTGGGCGGTTTCATGAGGTGTCGCTTCCCGCACCGGCGCGTCAGAGGGCCGCTGTGGGGTGCCGGCGCCGGTGCGCTCGGGGTGGAGGGATGTTCTTGGGTGCGCGCCGCCGGGCGCGCGGGTGGGGACGTGCCGGGTCCCCGCTGTGTCACCAGGTGAGGGGCCGCCCTCTGCCGCCGGAGCGGTACGGGCGCCACGTCGCCACCGTATCGCCTGCTGTTCCGGGTGCAACCGCGGTCCGGTACGGCTCCGGTGAGGTCACGACCGGGCCTCACCCCTCCCGTTCCCGCCGTGCTCCTGGCAGTATCCCGCCCATGGTCACAGCACTCCCCCGTACCGGCCGCCGGGCCGTCCAGGCGGCGATCGCGGCGCTGGTCGCCCTCGGGCTGGGGCTGTGGTGGCTGATGTCGACGGGCGCCGCGCCCGTTCCCCGGGGGCAGGTGACGATGGCGACCGGTGTGCCGACCGGTGTCTACGCGCGCTACGGGGAGCTGCTGAAGCAGGATCTGGCCCACGACCTGCCGGACGTGGATCTCCGGCTGACCCGCAGCGAGGGCTCGATCGACAATCTGCGGCAGCTGGTCGCGGGGCGCGCGAAGTTCACCATCGCGACGGCGGACGCGGTCGCCACGTACAAGATCAGGGGCGAGGCCGGCGCGGACCGGCTGCGGGCCTGCGCGCGGCTGTACGACGACTACGCGCAGCTGGTGGTGCCGAAGGGTTCCGCGGTGCGCTCGACGAAGGACCTGCGGCGGCTGCGGGTGGGCGTCGGGGCGGACGGCTCCGGCGTCCAGCTGATCACCCGGCGGCTGCTGGAGGCGGCCGGGCTGGACTTCAACCAGGACATCGAGCCGGTGCGGGTCGGCATCGACCGGATGCCGAAGCTGCTGGAGCAGCACAAGCTCGACGCGTTCTTCTGGTCCGGCGGGCTGCCCACGACGGCGGTGCAGCACCTGGCGCGGCGCTTCCCGGTGCGGCTGGTCCAGCTCGGGGACCTGAGTGAGGCGCTGCACCGGCAGGGGGAGCGCACCCGCTACTACCGGGCCGCGGTGATGCCCGCCGACGCCTATCCGATGGCGCAGGGCGGGAAGGCGGTGAAGACGATCGCGGTGGCGAACCTGCTGGTGACGAGGGACCGGGAGGACGCCGCGCTGACCGAGGGCATCACCCGGACCGTCATCGACAGCCGGGACCGGATCGGCCGCCAGGTGCATGCCGCGCAGAAGGTGGATCTGCGGACGGCGGTGTTCACCGATCCGCTGGAGCTGCACACCGGCGCCCGGCGCTATTACGTGTCCCAGAAGCCCTGAGGCGGCCCGGGGGCCGGGAGCCGCGCCGGAAAAACGGACCGGGGCCCGCACCGGACGTACCGGTGCGGGCCCCGCTCACAGGACGCGGAAGGCGTCAGGCGGCGACGATGTTCTCCGCCTGCGGGCCCTTGGGGCCCTGGGTCACGTCGAAGGTGACCTTCTGGCCCTCGAGGAGCTCACGGAAGCCCTGCGCGGCGATGTTCGAGTAGTGGGCGAAGACGTCGGGGCCGCCGCCGTCCTGCTCGATGAAGCCGAAGCCCTTTTCCGAGTTGAACCACTTGACGGTGCCGGAAGCCATGTTTTTCTCCTTCATGGGGCAAACGGGAGACCACACTGCGCGGCCTCCTTGTCGCCGAGATGATCGCCCCACACCGGAACAGGTCCGGATAACAAGGAACGCCCGGGGCTTCAGCCTCCGGGCGCGCACAAAGTTCATGGGTACCACAACTGCAACGTCGTCGACGGTAGCACAGCCGGTGCGGTTGTCCAGCGTCCCGCGCGGCGCCCGCCTCACGGCTCGGTGCGCGGCACGGTCACGGTGACCTTCAGTCCGTGCGGCGGATGCGGGGCGTAGGCGATGGTGGCGCCGCCCGCGGCGAGCAGGGCGCGGGTGATGGACAGGCCGAGTCCGGAGCCGGAGACGTTCTGGTGGCGGCTGCTGCGCCAGAAGCGGTCGCCGACCCGGGCGAGCTCGTCGTCGGTGAGGCCGGGGCCACGGTCGGTGACGGTGATGTCGACGCGCTCGCCGGCCGGGGCGACGCCGACGGTGACCGGGCGGTCCTCCGGGGTGAACTTCAGCGCGTTGTCGATCACCGCGTCCAGGGCGCTGGAGAGGGCCACCGGGTCGGCCCAGCCGGTGACGGCGCTGTGCCCCTCGTAGGTGAGGACGACGCCCTTGTCGTCGGCCATCGGGCGCCAGGAGTCGACACGCTCGGCGGCCAGCTCCGCGACGTCGGTGAGCTGGAGGTCGGCGGCGGTGTGCTCGGCGAGGGCGAGGCCGAGCAGGTCGTCCAGGACCCGGGCGAGCCGCTTGCCCTCGGTGCGGACCGAGGCGATCTCCGCGTTGCCGTCGGGGAGTTCGAGGGCCAGCAGCTCGATCCGCAGCAGCAGTGCGGACAGCGGGTTGCGCAGCTGGTGCGAGGCGTCGGCGACGAAGGCGCGCTGCTGTTCCAGGACGTCCTCGACGTGGTCGGCCATCTCGTTGAACGAGCGGGCCAGCCGGCGCAGTTCGGGCGGGCCCGCGGTGGCGGCGACCCGGGCGTTCATCCGGCCGGTGGCGATGTCGTGGCTGGCCGTGTCCAGGACCCGTACGGGCCGCAGCACCCAGCCCGTGAGGCGGAAGGCGGCGGCGACCGCGACGAGCATCGCCGCGCACTCACCGGCGGCGATCAGCAGCCAGCCGCGCAGGACGTGCGTGCGCAGCTGCCCCGTGGGCGAGTCGGTCATGACGACGGCGACCACGTCGCCGTCGCGGATCACCGGGGAGGCGACCGGGATGCGGCCGGTGTCGTCCCAGGGCCAGACCTGGTGCGGGTCATGGCTGCGGCGGCCGGCCAGCGCCTCGCTGAACGCCCGCGCGGCCTCACCGTCCCGGGGTACCGGCAGGCCGGCGGGGGCGGCGGCCATGGGAGTGCGATCGCGGTAGAAGACCCCGGCACGTATGCCGTAGAGGTCGTAGTACCGGGCGAGTTCGGTACGGAGGGTGGCGCGCCGCTCGTCCTCCTCCGGGGTCTTGTCCCCGGCCTCCGCGCCGGGGCGGGCGGTGACGAACTGGGCGAGGGAGGCGAAGCGGGCGGCGTCGTCGATCCGGTCGACGACCACCCGCTGCTGCTCGACCCCGGCCGTGATCACGCCGAGCGGGATGCCGAGCGCGAGCAGGACACCGGCCATGAGGACGATGAGGAGCGGGAGGAGTCGGGTGCGCACCTGGTCGCGGCGGCCTTCAGGAGGCCGGGGCGGCGGACGTCCGCGCACCCGGGCCGGCGGCCGGGACGACCAGGCGGTAGCCGACGCCGCGCACCGTCTCGATCAGCGCGGGCATGCGGAGCTTGGCGCGCAGGGAGGCGATGTGCACCTCCAGGGTCCGGCCGGTGCCCTCCCAGCTCGTGCGCCACACCTCGCTGATGATCTGCTCCCGGCGGAAGACCACCCCGGGGCGCTGGGCGAGCAGCGCGAGCAGGTCGAACTCCTTGCGGGTGAGCGGGACGCCGGTGCCGTCCACCGAGACCTGGCGGGTGGCGAGTTCGACGGTGACCGCGCCGAGCCGCAGCGACTCGTCGGCGGTGCCCTCCTCGACGGGCTGCTCGGCGCCCCCCGGTGCGTTGCGCCGGCTCACCGCGTGGATACGGGCCAGCAGCTCACCGGTGTCGTACGGCTTGACCACGTAGTCGTCGGCGCCGAGGTTGAGCCCGTGGATGCGGGAGCGCACATCGGACCGCGCGGTGACCATGATGACCGGGGTGGCGCAGAGCTTGCGTATCCGGCCGCACACTTCGAAGCCGTCCTGGTCGGGCAGCCCGAGGTCGAGCAGCACCACCGCGAACGGCTCCGCGTCGTCGGGGAGCAGGGCCTTGAGCGCGTCCTCGCCGTTGCGGGCGTGCACCACGGCCAGGCCGTGCTTGGCGAGCACCGCGGACAGGGCCGCGGCGACATGATCGTCGTCCTCGACGAGCAGCAGTCTCATCAGGCCCTCCTCCCGGGTGCGTGCGTACGGGCCACAGGGCATCTACGGCGATGGGAGGCCTGTGCGTCAAGAGGTGGTCACCTCCGCGCCGCCATCCGTTACCCAGCCGGTACGCCCACGACACCACCCTCTCGGTGTCTGCGCCCCCGGCGCCCCGCTTCTCACCCGGCGTCCCGCCGCCGCCGGATCGTTATCCTCAAGTTCCCCTCAGATGTAATGACGCTGGTAGCGGGGCGTCCTAGATTCCTCCCCAACCGAGGAGGACGGAGCTACACGCCGATGAGCGAAGTATCGGTGACCAAGAACGCCGAGGGCCCCGCACCGACGGGGGACCAGCTGGTCGTGCTGGACAACGTGAACAAGCACTTCGGCGCGCTGCACGTGCTCCAGGACATCGACCTGACGATCAACCGCGGTGAGGTCGTCGTCGTGATCGGGCCCTCGGGCTCCGGCAAGTCGACGCTCTGCCGCACGATCAACCGCCTGGAGACCGTCGACAGCGGCAGCATCACGATCGACGGGAAGCCGCTGCCGCAGGAGGGCCGCGAACTGGCCCGGCTGCGCGCCGACGTGGGCATGGTCTTCCAGTCCTTCAACCTGTTCGCGCACAAGACCGTGCTCGAGAACGTGATGCTGGGCCAGACCAAGGTTCGCAAAACGGACAAGGCGGAGGCCGCGAAGAAGGCCCGCGCCCTGCTCGACCGGGTCGGTGTCGGCACCCAGGCGGACAAGTACCCCGCACAGCTCTCCGGCGGTCAGCAGCAGCGGGTGGCGATCGCCCGTGCGCTGGCGATGGACCCGAAGGTGATGCTGTTCGACGAGCCGACCTCCGCGCTCGACCCGGAAATGATCAACGAGGTGCTGGACGTGATGCAGCAGCTCGCCCGGGACGGCATGACGATGGTCGTGGTCACCCATGAGATGGGGTTCGCGCGCTCCGCGGCGAACCGGGTCGTCTTCATGGCGGACGGCCGCATCATCGAAGAGGCCGAGCCGAACCAGTTCTTCAACAACCCGCGCAGCGACCGCGCCAAGGACTTCCTGTCGAAGATCCTCCATCACTGAGGCCGCAGTTGGGCCACCATCATTGCCAACACCTGTTGAACCAAAGGATGTTCACCATGAGGATTCGTAAGACGGCCGCGGCCGGTGCGATGGTGCTCGCGCTGGCGGCGACGGCGACCGCGTGTGGCGGCGAGTCGGGTGCGGCGGGCGACAAGCCGGCCGGCGGAGATGTCTTCAGCGGCGACTACAAGGTCGCCTCGGCGCCGAAGATCGACTCTCCGGTGCTGAAGAAGGCACAGAAGGCCAAGAAGATCGTCATCGGTGTGAAGGCCGACCAGCCGTTCCTGGGCTTCAAGGACACCACCGGCAAGTACTCCGGCTTCGACATCGAGATCGCCAAGATGGTCGCCGCCGACCTCGGCTTCTCCGAGAAGCAGATCGAGTTCAAGACGATCGACTCCAACGTCCGTGAGACCACCATCTCCAACGGACAGGTCGACTACTACGTCGGTACCTACACGATCAACGACGAGCGCAAGAAGCAGGTCGGCTTCGCGGGCCCGTACTACACCGCCGGCGCGGACCTCCTGGTGCGCAAGGACGACAAGTCCATCACCGGACCGGACTCCGTCAAGGACAAGAAGGTCTGCTCGATCGTCGGCTCCACGCCGCTGCAGGAGATCAAGAAGAAGAAGTACGGCGCCAAGACCAGCGAGCAGTCGAAGTACTCGGACTGTGTGAAGTCCCTGCTCGACGGCCAGGTCCAGGCGGTCACCACCGACGACGCGATCCTCAAGGGCTACGCCGCCCAGCGCCCGGAGAAGCTCCGGGTGGTCGGCAAGACCTTCACCAAGGAGCCCTACGGCGTCGGCATGAACAAGGACGACAAGGCCCTGCGCGACGCGATCAGCGACGCGCTGGAGAGCCACATCAAGAACGGTGACTACAAGAAGGCGTACGACGGCACGCTCGGCAAGTCCGGGTCGAAGTTCGTCGCCCCGGAGACGCCGCTGCCCCGCTACTGAGGCGCTCGCGAACCCACCGGACCGTGCCGCCCCGTACGCCCGCCGCGGCGGGCGTACGGGGCGGTGTCTTCGACCGCCGCTGAACTCCTCCCCGCCGCCGACCCGATGACCGCTACCGCGGAGACCCCATGAACGTACTCCTCGATTATCTGCCCGAGTTCCGGGACGGATTCCTCGGAACCCTGGCGATCACCGCGTCCAGCGCCCTGCTCGCGCTGGTACTCGGCGTGCTCATAGCCGGTTTCCGGGTCTCTCCGATACCGCCGCTGCGCGCCTTCGGGACGGCCTGGGTCACGGTGCTGCGCAACACACCGCTGACGCTGCTCTTCCTCGTCGCCTTCTTCGTCGTACCGCAGGTCCTCTTCCAGGGCGCGAGCCCCTACGTGCTCGCCACGCTGGCGCTCGGCTTCTACACCTCCTCCTTCGTGTGCGAGGCGGTGCGGTCCGGTATCAACACCGTTCCGCTGGGACAGGCGGAGGCCGCGCGCAGCCTCGGGATGACGTTCTCCCAGACCCTGGGCCAGATCGTGCTCCCGCAGGCGACGCGCACCGTACTGCCCCCCTTGAGCAGCATCTTCATCGCGCTGACGAAGAACTCCGCGATCGCCGGAGCGTTCGGCTACGGCGAGCTGTTCAACGTCTCCAAGCTGCTGAACGACAAGGGATACGCGATCGCCTGGATCTTCCTGTGGACCGCGCTCGCCTACCTCATCATCACCTTCGCCCTCAGCGGCCTCTTCCGGCTGCTGGAGCGCCGTATGGGGGTCGCCCGATGAGCGGCCGTGAGGGGATCAGCACGACGTGGGTGCCGCGCGCAGGCGGGGCGGAACAAAGCGAGGTAAGGGCATGAGCGGCGCCAGCGTTCTCTACGACGTACCAGGTCCGAAGGCGAAGGCACGCAACCGCGTCTACTCCGTCGCCGGCGCGCTCGCGGTGCTGGCGCTGGTCGCCTTCGTCGTGATGCGGCTGAACACCGAGGGCCAGCTCGCACCCGAGGTGTGGAACATCTTCAACAACGCCGGTGTGCGGACCAACATCCGCGACGGCGTGCTGACCACACTCCAGGTCTTCGCGGTCGCGGCGGTGCTGTCGCTGGCGCTGGGCGTGCTGCTCGCGGTGGCGCGGCTCTCGGACCACCGGCCGGTCCGCTGGCTGGCGACCGGCTTCATCGAGCTCTTCCGCGCCGTGCCGCTGCTGATCACCATCTACGCGCTGTGGGTGCTGCTGCTCAGCAACCGGGAGAGCCTCGGTCTGGCCGGGGACCAGCCGCAGTTCTGGGCACTGATCATCGGCCTGACGGTCTACAACGGCTCGGTGCAGGCCGAGGTGCTGCGGGCCGGCATCAATTCCGTGCCCAAGGGGCAGGGCGAGGCCGCGTACGCGCTGGGCATGAGCAAGACGCAGGTCATGACGACGGTGCTGATCCCGCAGGCCGTGCGGGCGATGCTGCCGACGATCATCAGCCAGCTCGTGGTGACCCTGAAGGACACCTCCCTCGGCTTCATCATCACCTTCGAGGAACTGCTCTTCACCGCCCGGCAGATGAGCACCAACATCATCGTCAACGGCAACGACACCTACGTCCCGTTCATCATCGTCACCGGCACCATCTACGTCGCGATGTGTCTGGCGCTGTCCGCGCTCGCCAACTGGATCGAGCGGCGCGGCCGGCGGGCCAAGACGGGCATCGGTGTCGCCACGGCCGGCGAGCCGGTCACGGCCGCCGACGCGATGGAGGCCGCCGACGCGATGCCCGACGGGGTCGGCACCACGAACGACTGACCCGTCACGGGCCGCCCGCGGCCGATATCGATCCGTCCGGAGGCGGTGGCACCCTCGCCACCGCCTCCGTCACTTGACGCGAGCGGTCGCAGTGGGTTGCATACGCTGTGTGATCACGCACCGGGCTCCAACTGCCAGTTCCCGCATGTCCCGTACGTACCAGCGGCCCCGGGGAGCTGCGCCGTGGACCCGGTGATCGTCGTCGGGGCCGGCCCGGTCGGCCTCTCCCTCGCCCTCGCCCTCACCCGGCTCGGCGTCCCCACCGTCGTCCTCGACGAGACCACCGGCGAGGAGGACACCCGCCCCGCCCGCACCGTCGTGCTCCGCCCGGACACCGCCGCCTTCGTCGCCCGGCTCGGCTGCGCCGACACCCTGGAGAGCGCCGGCACCCACTGGACGGCCTGGCGCACGATGCGCCGCCGGCGCCTGCGGGAGCGCATCGCCTTCGCCCCGCGCACCCCGGACGGCGCCGCCGCCCCCACGACCGCCTCCCCGGTCCACCTCCCGCAGCACGCGCTCACCCGCGCCCTGCGCGCCGCGCTCGCCGACGAGAAGCTCGCCGAGGTCGTCACCGACAGCCGGCTGGCCGATCTGGAGCAGGACGAGCACGGCGTCAGCGCCCACACCCGCGGCCCCAACGGGACCTGGTGGCGCGGGAGTTACCTGATCGGCTGCGACGGCCCGCGGTCGACCGTGCGCAAGCTGCTGGACATCCGCTTCCCGGGCCGTACGGCCGTCGAACGGCACGCGGTGGCCGCGCTGCGCTGCGAGCTGCCCTGGCCCGGCGAGGCCCTGCTGCACCGCTCCCCGCCCCGGCAGGGCGGCGGGCCGGGCAGCGAGGTCTCCGCCCGCCCGCTGGCCGGCCATGTCTGGCGGCTGGACTGGCTGCTGCCGCCGGGGCGCGAACTGGTCACCCCGGACGCCCTGGTCGCCCGCATCCGCGACTCGCTGGCCGGCTGGACCAGTGAGTCCCCGGCGGGCCCGGCCGACGAGACCGGTACGGAGGGCGACGGCGCGCTCCCCCGGGGGCGCGGCCACGGCCGGCTGGTCCCGCCCTACGAACTCCTCGACACCGGGGTGCACACCGTGCACCACCGGCTGGCCCGGGACTGGCGGCGGGGCCGTGCCTTCCTCGCCGGGGACGCCGCGCATCTGCTGGGCGCGCTCGGCACCCAGGGCCTGGACGAGGGGCTGCGCGACGCCGAGAACCTCGCCTGGAAGCTGGGCCTGGCCTGGCATCACGGCGCGTCCGACCTGCTGCTCGACAGCTACCAGGCCGAGCGCCGGGGCGCGGTCGCGGCCCGGCTGCGCGCCGCCGACCAGGCGCTGCCGCTGCTGCGGGACGGCCGCGCGGTCCGCTGGCGCACCGTCCTGCCGGGCGCGACGCGCGGCCGCAGCACCCTGCTGACCGACGGCCACCTGGGCCGCGGCCCGCTCGGCGCACCGCCCGTCTACGCCCGCACCCCGCTGGGGCCACCCGCCGAGCAGACCGGCGGCCCGCTCGTCGAGACGCCGCCCGGCGCGCCGGTGACGGATGTGGCGGTGACCGCGTCGGACGGTGCGGTGGTGCGGCTGCGCGACCGGCTCGGGCACGGCCTGCTGGTGGTGCTGGTGGCACCCGGCACCGGTGTCTGGGACCGCCGGCACTGGCAGTCGGCGGGCCTGATGCCCCGGCTGGCCGACGCGGTCGACGCGCTGCCCATGGACGCCGAGATCCTGGTCACCGAGGCCTATCCGGGCGCCGCCGCGCACACCGTGCTGCTGGTGCGGCCGGACGGCCATCTGGTCACGGCGCTGTCCGGCGTCCGCCCGGCCGAGATGGCGGCGTGCGCGAACGCGGTACGGGGCGGGGCGCACGGGCCGGTGACCGGAGCCGGACGGGCCCGGCGGGCGGGGGACTCCGAGGAGAGGGCGGCGTCCGGGGTCGACGGGGCCGGGGAGGGGGCGGCCTCCACGGTTGACCCTGTGGGAAGCTCCGTGCTTCACTCCGAGGATGACTGACCACAGCTCGCGATTCTGGCGGAGGGTCCATCTCGACCTGGTCCGCTATGCGGGCTGCATGTGTCGCCCGTCCTGTTGATCCGCAGTTCCCTCCCCGCGCGGCCGCCCGCCTCTGCCCGGCAGCCGCGCCTCTTCGCGATCACTCAGGACGGTTTCCGTGCCCGACGTACGTACCCCTGCGCGCCCGCCTGTCACCGGCCATGACGGCGGGCCCAGCGCCTCCGAACTCCTCGACTTCGCCCTCCGGGCCGCCGCCGACCCGGCGCTCGTCGCCTCGCTCCCGCTCGACCCCGAGGGCCGCACCTGGCTGCGGCTGGACGGGCCGGGCGGCGCCGAGGCCTGGCTGATCGGCTGGCCGCCCGGCACCGGCACCGGCTGGCACGACCACGGCGGCTCCCGGGGCGCCTTCGCGGCGGCCTCGGGGGAACTGACGGAACAGTCGCTCACCGCCGCGCTGCCCACCGAGGGCTGGAAGACCCTGGAACTCGCCGACGACGTGGACCGGGAGCGCCGGCTCAGCGACGGGCGCGGCCGGGCGTTCGGCCCGCACCATGTGCACCAGGTGCTCAACCTCTCCGCGGACACCCACGCGGTGTCGGTGCACGCCTACTACCCGCCGCTGCCGTTGATGCGCCGCTACAGCCGCACCGGGCCGGTGCTGCGGCTCGAAGCGGTGGAGCAGCCGGAGGAGTGGGCATGAGCGCGGTCGACGCACTGCTGGCGCAGGCCCGGAGCGAGCTGGGGCACCGGGTCGGTCCTCGGGAGGCCGACGCCGTCCAGGAGGCGGGCGGGCTGCTGGTGGACATCCGCTATGCGGAGCTGCGGGAGCGCGACGGCACCATCCCCGGCGCGCTGATCGTCGAGCGCAACGAACTGGAGTGGCGGCTCGACCCGACCGGCGAGCACCGTGCCCCGGAAGCGACCGGTCATGATCTGCCGGTCGTGGTCATCTGCAACGAGGGCTACGCCTCGAGCCTCGCCGCTCTCTCCCTGCGCCGGCTGGGGCTGTACCGGGCGACCGACCTGGACGGCGGCTTCCAGGCCTGGCGTGCGGCGGGGCTGACGGTCGAGGACTGAGGGGCTGCACACCCCGCGCCCCACCGGGCCGTCCGGCGTGCGGCCCGGTCTCCGGTCCCACCGGGCACGCTGACGGTCGTTCCGGCCACCGCCCCTCATCCCTCCGACAGGAAGTGCTCCGCCAGGAGGTCCGGGTCCTCGCCTTCCTCCTCCAATGCCTGTTTGACCACGCGGAGGGCGAGGCCTTCCGGGTATCCCTTGCGGGCCAGCATTCCGGCCAGACGGCGCAGGCGCTTCTCGCGGTCCAGGCCCCGGGTGGAGCGCAGTTTGCGGTCGACCAGTGCGCGGGCGGTGGACTCCTCCTGCTCGGAGTCGAGGCGGCCGACGGCCACCTCGATGAGGGCGGAGTCCACGCCCTTGGTGCGCAGTTCGCGGGCCAGGGCACGGCGGGCCAGGCCGCGCCCGTGGTGGCGGGAGTCCACCCAGGCGTCGGCGAAGGCCGCGTCGTCGATCAGCCCGACGTCCTCGAAGCGGGACAGCACCTCGTCCGCGACCTCCTCGGGGATGTCCCGTTTGCGCAGGGCGTCCTGGAGTTGCTTGCGGGTACGCGGATTCCCGGTGAGCAGGCGCAGGCAGATGGCCCGTGCCTGCTCCTCGGGTGTACGCGGTGGTCCCGACTCGGCCCTCGACGAGGAGGGACCACCGCTGTCCTCACGGCCATGACGGCCCCTGCGGCCGCTACGGGTCTCGGCGTCGCCGGTGGCGCTGTGCGTCTCGTCCGCGCCGCCCGGCCATTCCGTTCGCCGTGTCATGGCGGGCTAGCTCTTGGCCGCGGCGGCCTTGGAGCCCTTGGCGCCCTTGGCCGCCGGTGCTGCGGCTGCCGGTTCGGCCGCCACCGCGGCGTCCGTGCCGGGCTCCGCCGCCGGGTCCTGCGGCTGCACGCCGATGCCGAGCTTCTCCTTGATCTTCTTCTCGATCTCGTTGGCGAGATCCGGGTTGTCCTTGAGGAAGTTGCGGGCGTTCTCCTTGCCCTGGCCGAGCTGGTCGCCCTCGTAGGTGTACCAGGCACCGGACTTGCGGATGAAGCCGTGGTCCACGCCCATGTCGATCAGGCCGCCCTCGCGGCTGATGCCCTGGCCGTAGAGGATGTCGAACTCGGCCTGCTTGAAGGGCGGGGAGACCTTGTTCTTGACGACCTTGACGCGGGTGCGGTTGCCGACCGCGTCCGTGCCGTCCTTGAGGGTTTCGATGCGGCGGATGTCGAGGCGCACCGAGGCGTAGAACTTCAGCGCACGGCCACCGGTCGTGGTCTCCGGCGAGCCGAACATCACGCCGATCTTCTCGCGGAGCTGGTTGATGAAGATCGCGGTGGTCTTGGACTGGTTGAGCGCGCTGGTGATCTTGCGCAGTGCCTGGCTCATCAGCCGGGCCTGGAGGCCGACATGGGAATCGCCCATCTCGCCCTCGATCTCGGCCCGCGGCACCAGGGCGGCGACGGAGTCGATCACGATGAGGTCGAGCGCGCCGGAGCGGACCAGCATGTCCGTGATCTCCAGCGCCTGCTCGCCGTTGTCCGGCTGGGACAGGATCAGGGAGTCGGTGTCCACGCCGAGCTTCTTGGCGTACTCCGGGTCGAGGGCGTGCTCGGCGTCGATGAACGCGACGGAGCCGCCGGCCTTCTGTGCGTTCGCGACGGCGTGCAGGGTCAGGGTCGTCTTACCGGAGGACTCCGGGCCGTAGACCTCGATGACGCGGCCGCGGGGGAGGCCGCCGACGCCGAGCGCGACGTCGAGTGCGGTGGACCCGGTGGGGATGACCTCGATGGGCTCCTTCGACCGCTCCCCCATGCGCATCACGGCGCCCTTGCCGAATTGCCGTTCAATCTGTGCGAGTGCGGCGTCCAGCGCCTTCTCGCGGTCAGTGCCTGCCATGGGTTCCACCCGATTTGCTTGAGTCGATCGCTTCACGTCCATGACGCTAACGCCTGCCACTGACAATGCGCCCGGACCCGGCTCCGGCCTGTGGATAACTCCGCGAAAAAGCCCGAGAGCGAAGGCCGGTTCTCTCATGAGAATGGATGTTCGATTTTAGTGTCAAGCGCTTCCGCCCGGATGTCGCCGACGGGGAACCGTCCGCCGGCGACGCCGCCCGGTCTTCCGGCGGTGCGCCCTCCGTCAGCGGACGTCCTGGTCCTCCGCCGTGGCGCCGTCCGTCTTCCGGTCCTCCAGCGGAGCCGTCGGCTGCGCGCGGTGCAGGTTCCGCCGCATCCGGGCCAGGGCCCGGACACCGTGCCCGCGCCTGCCGTGGACCCGCAGGTCGTCGGGGACCTCGTACCGCTTCACATACGCGCCGAGGAAGGCCTGCAGGGTCGCCGTCGCCGGGATCGCGATCAGCGCGCCCACCGCGCCCATCAGGGCCGTACCGGCGACGACCGAGCCGAAGGCGACGGCAGGATGGATGTCCACCGTCTTGGCGGTGATCCGCGGCTGGAGCAGGTAGTTCTCGAACTGCTGGTAGATCACGACGAAGCCGAAGACCCACAGGGCGTACCAGGGGTCGACGGTGAACGCGATCAGGATGGGCAGGGCACCCGCGAGGTAGGTCCCTATGGTCGGGATGAACTGGGAGACCAGGCCCACCCACATGCCCAGCGCCGGGGCGTACGGCACCCCCAGGATCTGCAGCAGCACGTAGTGCGCCATGCCGGAGATCAGCGCCATCAGGCCGCGTGAGTAGAGATACCCGCCGGTCTTGGCGACCGCGATCTCCCAGGCGCGCAGCACCTCCGTCTGGCGGTGCGGCGGCAGCACGGAGCACAGCGCGCGCCGCAGCCGGGGGCCGTCGGCGGCGAAGTAGAACGAGAACAGCGCCACCGTCAGGAGGTTGAACAGGCTGCCCAGCACCGTCGCGGAGACGGCCAGCACGTTGTTGGCGCCGTCCGTGACGTACTTCTGCAGCCAGTCCGACTTGAGCAGGTTGTTCTGCACCTCGACCCGCGAGAGGTGGGTGTGCAGGGTGCTGTTGATCCAGCTGATCAGGGAGTCCAGATACTGCGGGAACTCCGCGACCATGTTGGCTATCTGCCCGGCGAGCATGGAGCCCAGCAGCGCGAAGAAGCCCGCCGCGACGACGAGGATGCTGACGAAGACGAGCCCGGTGGCCATGCCGCGCCGCACCCCCCGGGCCGCCATCCAGTCGACGGCCGGTTCGACGGCCAGCGCGAGGAAGAACGCGATCAGCACGTTCAGCAGCAGGCTGATCAGCTGGTGGAATCCCCAGGTGGCGAGCTGGAAACAGGCCACCAGGGCGAGCGCGAGCACCATGGCGCGCGGCAGCCAGCGCGGCATCCGCGCATCGGACCGGTCCTCGGGGCGTGTGACGTCGTTACTGGTGATCTCTTCTGACTCGGGCACGGAGCCAAGTGTCCCGTACGCCCATGACACTCCCGGTCCCGATCCGTGCCCCGGTCCGCGGCATCCGGCCGTCGGGCCGCCATCATCGCAGGTCAGCGCCGCGCGAACGGCAAGGTCAGCGTTTTTCGGGCGGCACCTCCATGACCGAGGTCACCACCCGCCACACCTCTTTGGCGCTCCATCCCGCGTCCAGCGCCTCGTGCACGGTCCGGCCGCCGAGGCCGGACATCACATGATCGCGCGCGAAGGAGTCGGCATACGCCGCACCGAAGTGATCCGCCATCCGCTGCCAGAAGACCGTCAACCGCATGCCTTCAGTATCCCGCCCTGGGAGGGCAGCGGACGCGAGCCGGTGCCACCGGGAGAATTGCGCCCTACGGTCAGCGCATGGCCGAATACGTAAGCTCTCCTCCGACTCCTCTGGCACGTGCCGAGCGATTCGTCTGGCTGACCGCCCGGGTACTCGAGCAGCGGCTCTTCGAGTACCACTTCCTGGGCGGCGGGGCCGACCCCGTGGAGACCGCGCTCGCCGCGTACCGCAACGATGACGACGGCTTCGGCCACGCCCTGGAGCCCGATCTCCGGGGCCCGGTCAGCCAGCCGCTGCACACCGCGCACGCCCTGAAGGTGCTCGATCTGATCGGGCGGTGCGACGGCCGCCAGGTGGAGCGGATCTGCCGCTATCTGACGAAGATCTCCACCCCGGAGGGCGCGCTGCCCGCGCTGCACCCCTCACAGCGCGGCTACCCGGCCGCGCCCTGGATTCCGGTGGTCGACAATCCGCCGAGCGCGCTGCTGGCCACCGGCCCCGTGGTGGGTGTCCTGCACCGCAACGAGGTGTGGCACGCCTGGCTCTTCCGGGCCACGGACTACTGCTGGGCAGCGGTGGAGTCGATGGAGGAGACCCACCCGTACGAGGTCGAGGCGGCGGTGGCCTTCCTGGACGGCGCCCCCGACCGGCCGCGGGCCGCCGCGGCGGCGCAGCGGCTCGGCCGGCTCGTACGGGACCGGGGTCTGGTGCTGCTGGACCCGGAGCGGGCCGCGGACGTCCCGGTGGCGCCCGGGTACGCCCCCGGGGAACACCACCTGGCCTACGACTTCGCGCCCGCGCCCGGCTCGCTGGCCCGCGACTGGTTCACCGACGAGGAGATGGCGCGGGCGCTGGACCATCTCCTCGCGCTCCAGGAGGAGGACGGCGGCTGGCCGGTGAACTGGCGGGTGTGGGCACCCGGCACGGCGCTGGAGAGCCGTCCGATGGTGACGCTCAAGGCGCTGCTGACCCTCCGGGCCTACGGGCGGCCCCTCTAGGACCTGTCGTCAAACTCCCGTCGTTCGCCCGAAGGGCGGCCCCGCGGCGTCTGGTGCGTGCGATCGCAAGGCGGAGGGTCGCCCCGATA
>NZ_JBSFJF010000052.1:0-57058 GCF_053597915.1 Streptomyces sp. NPDC001219
GGCGGGGCCGGGCGGGTGGGGGGGGTGTGTGGGACCAAACGCTACGCTGCCCCACACACCGGCCCCGGAGGTCCGTCACCGCACCCCGACAGCCCCGCGCAGCGGACCCGCCCGCCGCAGGCGCAACGGCGGGAACTGACAAGCATCACCCGCACCCAAGCCCCGCGCAGCGGAGCCGTGACGAGGACAAGCCCCCACGGCGGGCCAGCCGAAAACGTGGGAGACAAGCAAAGCGCAGCGGATACGCATTTCCTTGCGCCACACCCCTACAGCTAACCTCCAGGGAGTCACCTTTCTTACGCAGGAGAAACTCCATGGCCCACGCCGCACAGGTCCAGCGCATGTCCCGCTTGATGATCAAGACACTGCGTGACGACCCGGCCGACGCCGAGACCGCCAGCCACAAGCTGCTCGTCCGCGCCGGGTACGTCCGCCGCTCCTCCGCCGGCATCTGGACGTGGCTGCCGCTCGGCAAGAAGGTCCTGGAGAACGTCTCCCGCGTGGTGCGCGAGGAGATGGACGCGATCGGCGGCCAGGAGGTCCTGCTGCCGGCCCTGCTCCCCAAGGAGCCCTACGAGGCCAGCAACCGCTGGGAGGAGTACGGCGACCTGCTCTTCCGCCTCAAGGACCGCAAGGGCGCCGACTACCTCCTCGGCCCCACCCACGAGGAGATCTTCACCCTCACGGTCAAGGACCAGTGCACGTCCTACAAGGACCTGCCGGTGATCCTCTACCAGATCCAGACCAAGTACCGCGACGAGGCCCGCCCCCGCTCCGGCGTGCTGCGCGGCCGCGAGTTCCAGATGAAGGACTCGTACAGCTTCGACACCACCGACGAGGGTCTGGCGGAGTCCTACGCGCTGCACCGCGAGGCCTACCAGAAGATCTTCCAGCGGCTCGGCCTGGACTACCGCATCGTCTCCGCCGTCTCCGGTGCGATGGGCGGCTCCGCCTCCGAGGAGTTCCTGGCCCCCGCCGCGGCCGGTGAGGACACCTTCGTCTACTGCCCGGCCTGCGACTACGCCGCCAACACCGAGGCGGTCACGGCCGTCGTCGAGCCGGTCGACGGCTCCGCGCACGGCTCCGTCGAGGAGCTGGACACCCCCGACACCCCGACCATCGAGTCGCTCGCCGAGTACCTGGGCGTACCGGCCTCCGCGACCCTCAAGAACCTCCTGGTCAAGGTCGACGGCGAGATCGTCGCGGTCGGCGTCCCGGGCGACCGCGAGGTCGACCTCGGCAAGCTCGGTGAGCACCTGGCCCCCGCGACCGTCGAGCTGGTCACCGCCGAGGACTTCACCGACCGCCCCGACCTGGTCCGCGGCTACGTCGGCCCGCAGGGTCTGGCCGGCAAGGCGTTCCGCTACATCGCCGACCCGCGCGTCGCCAACGGCACCGCCTGGATCACCGGCGCCAACAAGGACGGCAAGCACGCCAGGAACGTCGTCGCCGGCCGGGACTTCGAGGTCGACGACCACCTCGACGTGGTCGTCGTCGAGCCCGGCGACCCCTGCCCCAAGTGCGCCACCGGCCTGCGCATCGACCGCGCCATCGAGATCGGCCACATCTTCCAGCTCGGCCGCAAGTACGCGGACGCCTTCGAGCTCGACGTGCTCGGCCAGAACGGCAAGCCCGCCCGGGTCACCATGGGCTCCTACGGCATCGGCGTCTCCCGTGCGGTGGCCGCCCTCGCCGAGCAGACCCACGACGAGAAGGGCCTGTGCTGGCCCCGCGAGATCGCCCCGGCCGACGTGCACGTGGTCGCGGCGGGCAAGGCCAAGCAGACCGAGCTGGCCCTGGAGGTCGGCGAGCAGCTCGGCGCCGCGGGCCTGCGGGTCCTCGTCGACGACCGGGCCGGTGTCTCGCCGGGCGTGAAGTTCACCGACGCCGAGCTGCTGGGCGTGCCGACCATCGTGGTCGCCGGACGCCGCGCCGCCGAGGGCGTCGTCGAGGTCAAGGACCGCCGTACCGGCGAGCGCGAGGAGCTGACGGTCGAGGAGGCCGTCGCCCGCCTCAGCGCCTAACCGTCGCACGGCGAACGGGCCTGCCCGGGGGATGCCCCGGCCGGCCCGTTCGCGGTGTCCGCTACAGCCCGGCCGCGAACTCCAGCAGCAGCTCCCCGCGCTGCCGGTCACCTACGGCCGCCTCCCGCACCCCGCTGTCCACGGCGTGGTACAGCGTCCAGTCGCGCAGCCGGTCCCGGTCCACGTCCAGGGAGTCGGCCAGCTTGGCCACCCGGCGGCGGACCGCGGCCGCCGCACCGGACCCGGCCAGCAGGTCCTCGAACCGGTCCAGCACCAGCGCCGCCAGGTCGTACGCCCGCTCACCGACCACCGGCGCCGGGCCGACCGCCAGCCACGGCGTCCGCGTGCCGGCCAGCACCTTGCCCTGCCGGAACGCGCCGTGCAGCAGAAACTCCTCGTCGGACCCGGCCGGCAGGGCGCGCCGCAGTTCCGTCGCCCGCTCCACCAGCGGCTCGGCGGTCCGGGTCAGGCCGCCGGCCGTGCGCAGCCCCGCCACGGCCTCCTCGGTCCGCCCGGCCAGCGTCTCGAACGGGTGGCCGGGGTCCGGCCGCACCCACAGCCGGCGCACCGTACCGGCGGCCTCCAGCAGCGCCTTGGCCTCCGGCAGCGCCCGCAGCGACACCCCGCCCTGCAGCCGCTCCAGCAGCAGCGCACCGCTCGTGTCGTCGGACCGCAGCAGCCGCACCGCGCCCCAGCCGTCCCACACCTCCAGCGCCGCCGCCTCGTGCGCCGACACCCGCCCCGGCACCGGGAACTTCAGCGCCGCCGGCGTCCCGTCCCGCTGCCGTACGAGCGCCAGCAGACTGCCGCGGCCACCGGGCGCGTACACCCGCTCCAGCGTCAGCTCCCAGGCGTCCAGCTGCTGCTGAACCAGCGTCGGCAGCGCCGTGAGCCACTGCCGCACCGGGCTCTCCGGATCGCCGCTCAGCGAACTCACCAACCGCTGTGGCGGTTCGATGGGGGCCGTTGCCATGCGTGAGCTGTCCCTTTCCTGGAGGCGGAGGCCGCGGAGCGGCCGGTCGTTCAGAGCGCGCCCGCGGCGGGGCTCGCGGAGCCGGACGGAGCGGCGTCCGCGGCCCGTTCGACGAGCCCCGGGAAGGCTACGCCGCCGCCGCGCCAGCGCACCGACCGCACCGCGGCCTCGCGCAGCGCGGCCGCCGCCTCCCGGCGCCGCACCGCGCCACCGGCCCGTACGAGATCCGCGTACACGGCGGCCAGCCGGTCCTCCAGCTCCGCCGCCAGCCGGACCGCGGCCGCCGCGTCCGGCACCGGGAACGGCAGTTCGTAGGCGGCTGCCGCGGCCTGCGGGGTACCGCCCAGGTCGCGCACCACACGGCTCAGTGCGTCCCGGCGCGCGCGATGTCCGTCGTACGCCGCCTGTGCCTCGGTGCGCCGGTCGCCGGCGATCCGTCCGCCCACCACACCGTAGCCGTACACCGCCGCGTGCTCGGCGGCCAGCGCCGCCTGCACCGCCGTCAGCTCCTCGTGGCCGCTGTCGTCGTTGTCGCGTCTGCTGCCGCGAGCCGTTCCGGCCGTCATCCGCACGCTCCTTCGCTGGTCCTTGTCCGGTGCCCCGCCGTGCCCGTCATCCGGCCTTCTCCGCCAGCAGATACGCGTGCACCGCACCGGCCGCGGCGACCGAGGCCAGCAGCCGGGCCAGTTCCGGGGGCGCGGCGAGCAGCGCCTTGGTACGGGTGTCGGCGAGCCGGCGTTCCGCGTCGGCGAGCGCCGAGCGGGCGGCGCCCTCGTCCCGGGGGACCGCCGGACCGGACGGCCGGTCACCGCGCGGCGAGGGGCCGTCCGAGGGCGCTCCGGCCTCCCGCGCCGGGCCGTCGGAGGCCTCGCCGCCGGGGGAGGCGGTGGCGCGGTCGTCGCCGAACGCCTCGGCGTGCCGGGCGACTTCGGAGCGCAGTGGGCGCAGCCGCGACTCCAGCGCCGGGTGCGCGGCCAGCGTCGCGTCGTAGCGCGCCAGCAGGGCCGTGCTGTCGCGGGCCGAGCGTTTGCGCAGCCGTTCGGCGGCGGAGGAGTGTTCGGCCTGCTCGGGGCCGGAGTCCTCGGAGCAGCCCGTGAGCAGCGCCATGCCCCCGAGGGCGGCGCCGGCCAGCAGGGTCCTTCTACGCGCGTACGCCACATTCGGCACGTTGCACTTCCCGGGGTCTTCCGTTGTGATCACCGCAGGCGAGAGTATCCGTGACCACCCACCGAATCGTCAGTACCCCGCCGGAACCGATAGGCTTTGACCCGACACGCGACCTACCCACAACAGCACACGCGGCCGAGGAGTCACCCGGATGAGCACCACCCAGAGCGAGAGGCTGCGCGGACTGCTTGAACCGCTCATTGCCGCGCGCGACCTGGATCTGGAAGAGATCGAGGTGACACCGGCAGGCAAGCGGCGGGTGCTGAGGATCGTGGTCGATTCCGACGAGGGCGTCCAGCTGGACGAGTGCGCCGCGCTGAGCCGCGAGGCCTCCGAGGCCCTGGACGACTCCGACGTGATGGGCGGCGCCCCGTACACCCTTGAGGTGACCTCACCGGGCGCCGACCGCCCGCTGACCGAGCTGCGGCACTACCGCCGCGCCGTCGGCCGCCTCATCAAGGCCCAACTCCACGAGGGCGGCGAGCTGGTGGCGCGGATCACCGCCGTCGACGACTCCGGCCTGGACCTCGAGGTGCCGGGCGTCAAGGGCCGCAAGCCGACCGCCCGCCGGGTCTCCTTCGACGAGATCGCCAAGGCGCGCGTCGAGCTGGAGTTCAACCGTAAGCCTGACAAGTCGGACAAGCGCGACGCGCAGCACGACGAGAAGATCGACGAGAACAAGGAGGAGGCGTAGCCGTGGATATCGACATGAGTGCCCTGCGGGGTCTGGTGCGGGAGAAGGAGATCTCGTTCGACCTGCTGGTCGAGGCGATCGAGTCGGCCCTCCTCATCGCCTACCACCGCACCGACGGCAGCCGCCGTCGGGCACGGGTGGAGCTGGACCGCAAGACCGGGCATGTGACGGTGTGGGCCAAGGAGAACGCCGAGGACCTCACGGACCTCCCGGAGGGCGCCGAGCCCCGCGAGTTCGACGACACCCCCTCCGGCTTCGGGCGGATCGCGGCGACCACGGCCAAGCAGGTCATCCTGCAGCGGCTGCGGGACGCCGAGGAGGAGATCACCTTCGGCGAGTTCGCCGGGCGTGAGGGCGATGTCATCACCGGCGTCGTCCAGCAGGGCAAGGACCCCAAGAACGTGCTGGTGGACATCGGCCCGATGGAGGCCATGCTGCCGGTGCAGGAGCAGGTCCCCGGTGAGGACTACGCGCACGGCACCCGGCTGCGCTCGTACGTCGTACGGGTGGCCAAGGGTGTCCGCGGCCCGTCCGTGACGCTCTCGCGCACCCACCCCAATCTGGTGAAGAAGCTCTTCGCCATGGAGGTCCCGGAGATCGCGGACGGTTCGGTGGAGATCTCCGCCATCGCCCGCGAGGCCGGCCACCGCACCAAGATCGCCGTACGGTCGACGCGCTCGGGCCTGAACGCCAAGGGTGCCTGCATCGGCCCGATGGGCGGCCGGGTGCGCGCCGTGATGGCCGAGCTGCACGGTGAGAAGATCGACATCGTGGACTGGTCGGACGACCCGGCGGAGCTGGTGGCGAACGCGCTGTCACCGGCACGGGTCAGCAAGGTCGAGGTCGTGGACCTGGCGGCGCGCTCCGCCCGGGTCACCGTGCCCGATTACCAGCTGTCACTGGCCATCGGCAAGGAAGGGCAGAACGCCCGGCTCGCCGCCCGTCTCACGGGCTGGCGGATCGACATCCGTCCGGACACCGAGCACGCGCCGCAGGACTGAGAGCGTCCGAGGCGGCCGGGCGCCGCGGCCTCCGAAAATTCGGTGGTGCCGCGGCGCCCGGCCGGGAATTCTGGGCAGCTGTCCCGCCCTCACCCCATCGGGGGCGGACCGCTGCGGGGAGGTAGACTTAAGCAGTGTCTGGCCGGACGCATGCCCGCGCATGCCCTGAGCGCACCTGTCTGGGATGCCGGGAGCGAGCGGCCAAGGGCGATTTGCTGCGCATCGTGGAGATCGAGGGTGAGTGTGTCCCCGATCCTCGCGGTACGCTGCCCGGCCGGGGTGCTTACGTGCACCCCACAATGGTCTGTCTCGACCTGGCGGTTCGCCGCCGGGCGTTCAACCGGGCCTACCGGGCCCGGGGACCGTTCGACGCGACGGCCTTGCGCCAGTACGTCGAACGCACCGAGCAGCCCCTGCAATAACGCACAGCACCACATGCACAGCGCACGGAAAACCGTGCGGTCAGGTACCTCGCGAGTCGGAAGTAGGTCGAGATTGCGATGAGCACTCGATGAGTACGCGATGAGTACGCCCATGAAGTAGCGACGGTCCGGTGGACAAACCCGGACCTAGAAGGAGCGAAGTGGCTAAGGTCCGGGTATACGAACTCGCCAAGGAGTTCGGCGTTGAGAGCAAGGTCGTCATGGCCAAGCTCCAAGAACTTGGTGAATTCGTCCGTTCGGCGTCCTCGACGATCGAGGCGCCGGTTGTTCGCAAGTTGACCGACGCTTTCCAGGCAGGCAGTGGCAACGGCCGCGCCGCCGGTAAGCCCGCGGCGCCGCGCAAGTCGGCCCCCGCGAAGCCGTCCGCGCCGTCCCCGGCGCAGGCGGCACGTCCTGCTGCCCCGAAGCCGGGCGCCCCCAAGCCGGGCCCCGCGGCTCCGGCAGCCCCCGAGGCACCGAAGGCCCCCGAGGCCCCGGTGGCTCCCAAGAGCACTCCCGCCGCCGGCCCCACCCCGGGTCCGCGGCCCACGCCGGCGCCGAAGGCTCCGGCGCCCAAGCCCGCTCCGGCCGCCCCCGCGCAGCCCGAGTTCCAGGCTCCGCCGTCCGCGCCGGCCGCTCCGGCCGCCGGCCAGTCGGCTCCCCGTCCGGGTGCCACCCCGGGCCCGCGTCCGGCCCGTCCGGCGTCCGGTCAGGGTGGCCAGGGCGGTCAGGGCGGTCAGGGCCGCGGTAACGCTCCGCGTCCCGGTGGCGAGCGTCCCGGGCCGCGTCCCGGCGCCCGTCCGTCCGGCCCCCGTCCGGGCAACAACCCCTTCACGTCCGGTGGCTCCACGGGCATGGCCCGTCCGCAGGCCCCCCGTCCCGGTGGCGCGCCGCGCCCCGGCGGCCAGGGTGGTCCCGGTGGTCCGCGTCCGCAGGGCGGCGGCCAGGGCGGCCCCCGTCCCCAGGGTCAGGGTGGCGCGCGTCCGACTCCGGGCGGCATGCCCCGTCCGCAGGGTGCCGCTCCCGGCGCCGGTGCCGGCGGCCCCCGTCCCGGTGGCGGCGGCGGTAACCGTCCGAACCCGGGCATGATGCCGCAGCGTCCCGCTGCCGGCCCGCGTCCGGGCCCCGGCGGTGGCGGCGGTCGCGGTCCCGGCGGTGCCGGTCGTCCCGGCGGCGGCGGTCGTCCCGGTGGCGGCGGCTTCGCCGGTCGTCCCGGTGGCGGTGGCGGCGGCGGTCGTCCGGGTGGCGGCGGCGGTTTCGCCGGTCGTCCCGGCGGTCCCGGTGGTGGCGGCGGCTTCGGCGGTCGTCCCGGCTTCGGTGGCCGTCCCGGCGGTCCCGGTGGCCGTGGTGGCACGCAGGGTGCGTTCGGCCGTCCCGGCGGTCCGGCGCGTCGTGGCCGCAAGTCGAAGCGGCAGAGGCGTCAGGAGTACGAGGCCATGCAGGCCCCGTCGGTCGGCGGCATCATGCTGCCGCGCGGCAACGGCGCGACGGTTCGCCTGTCGCGTGGTGCCTCGCTGACGGACTTCGCCGAGAAGATCAACGCCAACCCGGCGTCGCTGGTCCAGGTCATGCTGAACCTGGGCGAGATGGTCACCGCGACCCAGTCGGTCTCCGACGAGACGCTGCAGCTGCTCGCCGACGAGATGAACTACGTCGTCGAGATCGTCAGCCCGGAGGAGGAGGACCGCGAGCTTCTCGAGTCCTTCGACATCGACTTCGGTGAGAACGAGGGCGGCGAGGACATGCTCGTCGCGCGTCCGCCGGTGGTGACCGTCATGGGTCACGTCGACCACGGTAAGACCCGACTGCTCGACGCGATCCGCAAGACGAACGTCATCGCGGGCGAGGCCGGCGGCATCACCCAGCACATCGGTGCCTACCAGGTCGCGACCGAGGTCAACGAAGAAGAGCGGCGCATCACCTTCATCGACACCCCCGGTCACGAGGCGTTCACCGCCATGCGTGCCCGTGGTGCCAAGTCGACCGACATCGCGATCCTCGTGGTGGCGGCCAACGACGGTGTCATGCCGCAGACGATCGAGGCGCTGAACCACGCCAAGGCGGCCGAGGTGCCGATCGTGGTCGCGGTCAACAAGATCGACGTCGAGGGTGCCGACCCGACCAAGGTGCGCGGTCAGCTGACCGAGTACGGCCTGGTGGCCGAGGAGTACGGCGGCGACACCATGTTCGTCGACATCTCCGCCAAGCAGGGCGAGAACATCGAGTCCCTGCTGGAGGCCGTGGTCCTCACCGCGGACGCGGCGCTGGACCTGCGGGCCAACGCCGAGCAGGACGCGCAGGGTCTCGCGATCGAGGCCCACCTCGACCGCGGCCGCGGCGCCGTGGCGACCGTCCTGGTCCAGCGCGGTACCCTCCGCGTCGGTGACACGATGGTGGCCGGCGACGCGTACGGCCGGGTCCGTGCGATGTTCGACGACCGTGGCAACAACGTCGAGGAAGCGGGTCCGTCGACCCCCGTCCTGGTCCTGGGTCTCACCAACGTCCCCGGTGCCGGCGACAACTTCCTGGTCGTCGACGAGGACCGTACGGCCCGTCAGATCGCCGAGAAGCGCGCGGCGCGCGAGCGCAACGCCGCCTTCGCCAAGCGCACCCGCCGGGTGTCCCTCGAGGACCTGGACAAGGTGCTCAAGGCCGGCGAGGTCCAGCAGCTCAACCTCATCATCAAGGGTGACGCTTCTGGTTCCGTCGAGGCCCTGGAGTCCTCGCTGCTCCAGCTCGACGTCGGCGAAGAGGTCGACATCCGGGTGCTGCACCGCGGCGTCGGTGCGGTCACGGAGACCGACATCAACCTGGCGTCCGGCTCCGACGCGATCGTCATCGGCTTCAACGTGCGCGCCGAAGGCCGCGCGACGCAGATGGCCGAGCGCGAGGGCGTCGACGTCCGGTACTACTCGGTCATCTACCAGGCGATCGAGGAGATCGAGGCGGCCCTCAAGGGCATGCTCAAGCCGGAGTACGAGGAGGTCGAGCTCGGTACCGCGGAGATCCGCGAGATCTTCCGCTCGTCCAAGCTCGGCAACATCGCGGGTGTCCTCATCCGCTCCGGCGAGGTCAAGCGCAACACCAAGGCGCGCCTCATCCGCGACGGCAAGGTGGTCGCGGAGGACCTCAACATCCAGGGTCTGCGCCGGTTCAAGGACGACGTCACCGAGATCCGCGAAGGCTTCGAGGGCGGTATCAACCTCGGAAACTTCAACGACATCAAGATCGACGACGTCATCGCGACGTACGAGATGCGCGAGAAGCCGCGCGGCTGATCGTGCAGCGGCCCGTGCGTGGCGCGGTCCACCCCGGTGGTGGCCGCGCGACGTACGGGTGGCCGGCCGGGGCCGGTCGGCGGAAGAATTTCCGTCGATCGGCCCCGGCCGTTCCGTGTACGGTTCGAAATGACACGGACACCTAAGGCCCCACGGGTGGCTTGACCCGTCTTGCATGTACGTAGGGACGCTGTCCTTCGACCTGCTTCTCGGCGACGTACGGTCGCTGAAGGAGAAGCGCTCCGTCGTCCGCCCGATCGTCGCCGAGCTGCACCGCAAGTTCGCGGTGAGCGTCGCGGAGGTCGGGGACCAGGATCTGCACCGCAGGGCCACCATCGGCCTGGCGGTGGTCTCCGGGGACACGGGGCATCTCACCGATGTCATGGACCGCTGCGAGCGCCTGGTCGCCGCACGGCCCGAAGTGGAGCTGCTGTCGGTACGCCGGCGGCTGCACGGCGACGACGACTGACCTGACGACCAGGCATCCCGCCGCCGGCGGAAGCACAATTGTGGAAGAAAGAAGGAGACGGACCAGTGGCCGACAATGCGCGGGCGAAGAAGCTGGCGGACCTCATCCGGGAGGTGGTCGCCCAGAAGCTGCAGCGCGGTATCAAGGACCCGCGGCTCGGTTCGCACGTGACCATCACGGACACCCGGGTCACCGGCGACCTGCGGGAGGCTACGGTCTTCTACACGGTCTACGGGGACGACGAGGACCGCGCCAGCGCCGCCGCCGGACTGGAGAGCGCCAAGGGCATCCTGCGCTCCGCGGTCGGTGCGGCGGCCGGTACGAAGTTCACGCCGACCCTGGCGTTCGTGGCGGACGCCCTGCCGGAGAACGCCAAGACCATCGAGGACCTGCTCGACAAGGCACGGGCCTCGGACGCCGCGGTGCGCGAGGTCTCCTCGGGCGCGCAGTACGCCGGTGAGGCCGACCCGTACCGCAAGCCGGGCGAGGACGAGGACGACGAGGGCACCGCAGCAGAATGAAGCGTGAGAGCAACAAGCCGGGCGGTCTGGTCATCGTCGACAAGCCGTCCGGCTTCACTTCGCACGACGTGGTGGCGAAGATGCGCGGGATGGCGCGTACCCGCCGGGTCGGGCACGCCGGCACACTCGACCCGATGGCCACCGGCGTCCTCGTCCTGGGCATCGAGCGGGCCACCAAGCTGCTGGGCCATCTCGCGCTGACGGAGAAGGAGTACGTCGGCACGATCCGGCTCGGCCAGACGACCGTCACGGATGACGCCGAGGGCGAGATCACCGCGTCGAAGGCGGCGCACGGCCTGGTCCGTGACGACATCGACGCGGGTGTCGCCGAGCTGTCCGGCGCGATCATGCAGGTCCCGTCGAAGGTCAGCGCCATCAAGATCAACGGCAAGCGCTCGTACTCGCGGGTCCGGGAGGGCGAGGACGTGGAGATCCCGGCCCGTCCGGTGACCGTCTCCTCGTTCCTGGTGCACTCCGCGCACGAGGCCGAGGCCGAGGACGGCACCCCGGTGACCGATCTGCTGGTCTCCGTCGAGTGCTCGTCGGGTACCTATATCCGCGCGCTGGCCCGCGACCTGGGAGCCGGACTCGGGGTCGGCGGCCATCTGACCGCGCTGCGCCGTACCCGCGTCGGCCCGTACAAGCTGGACCGGGCGCGCACCCTCGAACAGCTCCAGGCCGCGGTGGACGACACCGAGGGCGCGGGCCTGCCGGTCATGCCGCTCGGTGACGCGGCCGCCGCGGCGTTCACCCGCTGGGACGTCGCCGAGCCGCAGGCGCGGCTGCTGCTCAACGGGGCGCGGATTCCGATGCCGCGCTTCGAGGGTCCCGGCCCGATCGCGGCCTTCGGGCCGGACGGCCGGTTCCTGGCGCTGGTGGAGAACCAGGGCGGGAAGGCCAAGAGCCTGGCGGTGTTCGCGGTCTAGCGGCCGCGTGGCCTGATACAGGGGCCGGGTCCGGGCGTGGAGACACGCTTCCGGGCCCGGCCTTTCACATGGCCGTATACGGGGGCCGAGGCGCCCCCGCGGCGACCGCCGGACCGGACCGCCCCGCTGCCGCCCCGCGCGCCACCCTCCCCCTCCCCGCCCTCCGCTCCGACAGGTTTCGGCCATTCACTCATTCGGTGAGGCGCTCGGAGTGAACCGAGGTGTGGACGGGGGCGCGTTGGATGGCCTCCCTCCCGCGACGATCACCGCCTGCCTACCGTGCGGGGAACTGGACAGGGCGAGAGGACCGACGATGGCACTGCTGGACGCCGATGCGGACGCGGCGCTGGTGCGAATCCGCGATCTGGCAGGCCGGACTCGGGGTACCGGCTTCCTCGCGGACCACGACGGCACCGTGGTCACCAGCCACGAAGCGGTGGACGGCGCGGCACAACTGGTGCTCCAGCCCATGGCGGACGGCGCGGGCGGCGGCGCGGCCGGGGGCGGCGGCTGGACCTGCCTGGTGGCCGCCGACGCGATCACGCCCCTCCCGGAGGCCGGGCTCGCCCTCGTACGGACCGACGGGTTCGGGCCGCACCGGCTCGCCCCGCTGCCCATCGCCACGGGCCGGCCGGCACCGGACACCCGCGTCCGGCTCTGGGCGGGCGGCTGGCTGGACGGCACGGTCGCCGGGCCGGGCTCCGGGGTGATGTACACCGCCGCCGACCGCGTCCATCTGCTCGACGAGACGCTGGAACTGGGCCTCTGCGCGGGCGGCCGGGAGGCGCTGCGGCTGGGAGGTCCGGCGGTCGGCGGGCCGGTGCGGGACGCCCGCACGGGGGTGGTGCTCGGGGTGCTCGGCACCGCGCTGCACCCCCAGGCCCCCGGCGCCGTCCGGACGGGGCAGACCCCCGGGCGCCGGGCGGGCGGCTTCGCCGTCCCGCTGCGCGCGGTCGCCGAGGCCGCGCCATGGGGCCCGCTCGCCGCACTCCTGGAACGCAACGCGGTGACCGTCCCGGCATACGGCAGCGAGCTGAATCCGGCCGGCGCGCGGCATCTCGCCGACGTGGCACTGGGCTCCGCCACCCGGCCGCGACCATGGCGGGAGCCGGTCGAACGGCCGGACGTGACCGCGGAGTTCACCCGCTTCGGGGACGGCGGGGCGGCGGGCGCACGGGTGCTGGCACTGGTGGGGGAGCCGGGAACGGGGCGGAGCACCGAGCTGGCCGGGCTGGCCGCCCGCCGGGCGCGGGGACCGGCCCTCGCGCCGACCGTCTGGCTGCGCGGTGCGCAGCTGTGGCCCGACGACGACGGCGTCCGCAGCGCGGTCGAGCGCGCGCTGCGCTCCGCGGGCCGGACCGTCGCCGCCGCGGGCGGAGCGGCCGGTGACCCGGCGGACACCACGGCCCAGGGCGTGGCCCGCGCGGCGGCCGCGGCCGGCTGCCCGCTGCTCGTCCTGCTCGACGGACCGGAGGAGATGCCGGCGGGCCTGCTGCGGCGGCTGGCCGACTGGACCGGGGCGACGGCCGACTGGCTGGGCACGGCCGGGGTGCGGCTGGTGCTCGCCTGCCGCCCCGAGTACTGGGAGCGGGCCGGTGCGCTCTTCCCGCCCGGCCTGCTGCACCGCCCGTACCGCCCGGTGCCCGCACTGCCCGCCTGTGTGGAGCTCGATGACCTTTCCCGGGAGGCGGCGGAGCGCGCCCGCGCCCACTACGGCCTGCCGCCCGGCGCGCCGGCCGGGCCCGACGCCCGCCATCCGCTGGCCCTGCGGCTGCTCGCGGAGGTCCGGGCCGCGCTCCCCAAGGGCGGCGCGGACGCACCGGACGCCGGGCTCGGCACACCGGACCGCCACCAGATCTTCGACGCCTACCTGGACCTGGTGTGCCTGCGCATCGCCGTACGGATCGCGGCCGCGCACCGGCCCGTACTGCGCGGCACCGCCGTCCGCCGGCTGGCCGCCCAGGTCGCCGGCCAGGTGCACGAGGCGGCTCGCCGCTGTCTCGGCCGCGGTCCGGGCGCGCTGGACCGCACGTCCTTCGAGGAGGTCTTCCCCCGGGCCGCCGGCTGGGCCTCCGCGGTGGTCACCGAGGGGCTGCTGGTCCCGGCCGGCACCGGATACCGCTTCGCGCACGAGGAGTTCGCCGAGTGGCTGCAGGGCGCCCATGTGGACCTCGATCTGCTGCCGGTCCCCGGGCACCGTGTGGGGCCGGTGGTGCAGGCGCTGCTGCGGCTCGCCGGCCGTGAGGGCTCGGTGCAACTCACCTTCCGGCTGGCGGAGTTGGTGCCGATGGCGACCGCCCCCGCCGCCGGGACGCCGGCCCCGCACGCCGTGGACGGCCGCTGGTGGGCCGCCCGTGTGCTCTCCGGGGTGCTGCTCCGGGTCCCCGACGCGGGGCCGTACACGGGCGTGCTGCGGCTGCTCGCCGACCGGATCACGGAACGGTCGCTGCGCGCGGGCGGATTCGTGCACACCGGGCTGGAGGTCTTCGGACCGTGGTTCTGGGAGCGGCTGGCGCTCGCGGACGGCGACCGGATGGATCTGCTGCGCCGCCTGCTCCCGGCCGACGGCCCGCCGTCCGGCGCGGGGCGGGCGGGCGGTGCGGAGCGGGATGATGCGGAGCGGGGAGGCGTGGCGCCGGGGGGTCGGGCGGGTGCTGTGGAGGGTGTGCCGTCGGGGCCGCCTCCGCCGCGTACCGGGGTGGCGTCGGCGGGTTCCGGGGCAGGGGCGGCGGCATTGGGTTCGGGTGGCTCCGGGGGGTCGGCCGCTGCTGTGGCTCCGTCCGGTGTGTTGGCGTCCAGGGCGCCGTCCGGTTCGGCGTCGCCCGAAGCGTCTTCGGGCGCGGCGTCTTCCGGTCCCGTATCGCCCGGCCCCGCATCGTCCTCCGGCGGTGCGTCGAGTGAACTCGTGTCGTCGGGCGAGGAGTCGTGTGGCGGTCGTGCCTTCGCCCGCCCGCCGCGTGTACGGGTGCACCCCACCGATGACCTGTCCGCCGGGCGGTCGGGCGGTAGGACCTCGAAGGGCGGGGCGCACCCGGCCAGGGCTCCCCGCGCGGTCTCCGGGGCGGGGGCCGGCGACGGGGCGCCTCGGGCGATCGCCGGAGCGGACGAGGCCGGTGCACCGCGCTCCGCGCGTTTCCTCGACGCCGCGGCCGAGCTGCTCTGCGCGGACCCGGAGCGGATGCAGCCGCTGCTGTGCGCCTGGTTCGACGACACCCGCCCGCTGCAGCGTCCTGGTGGCGCGAACGGCCGTGGCCCGGCGCCCGGTGCGCTGCCGGGTGAGATCACCGTGGCCGCCGCCGCACAGGCCCTGCTGCACACCCACCGGCGGCCGGCGCTCGACGGGCTCACGGAGGCGCTGGTGGTGGCCGCGCACCCCAAGGGCGACGAGCTGATGGACGCGCTCGCAGAGGACGAACCGGCGGCGGTGTGCCGTGCCGTGGACCGCTGGGCGCACGACGCCCGCCCCGAGCGCCGTGCCGCCGCCGCGTCCTACGGCCTGCGGGCCGCTCCGTACGTCACCGCCGCGGCCGACCGCGCCCTGCTGCGCTACGCCGCCCTCTGCCTGCTCGCCCGGACCGCCGACAGCGCCCACCACGGCTCCGCGCTCGCCCTGCTCGTCGGCGACCCGGCGACCCGGGAACGCTTCCTGGACCGGGCACTGGCCCGCTTCGTGGCGGGGGACCCGCAGCTGCCGCCCACGGCGTTCCGGGCCGCGCTGACCGACCACCCCGGGCCGGTGCTGGAGGCCTTCCGGGCCCGGCTGGTCGGCGGTGCCGGTCCGCCGGTGGCCACCGGGCTGCTGCGGATGCTCGCCCGTACCGAGGAGCCGGTGCTCGCCGCCCGCATCGACGGGCTCGTCCGCGACTGCGCCCGGCACTGCCCGGACCGCGCCGCGCGGCCGGTCGCGGAGTTCGTCGAACGCCGCCTGGAGCGCGGACCGGCCGCCCGCGCGGCGCTCCGCCCGCTCGCCGCCGAGCTGCTGACCGGATACCCCGTCCCGGTCCGGTGCGCGCTCGCGACGGTGGTGGCCGAGGCCGGCTCCGGCGACTCGGCGCCGCTGCGCCGTGAGCTGCTCGAGGTGCTGCTGGCGCAGGAGGCGTCGTACGCGGCACCGCACGGCGGATACGGGGAGGCCGGCCCGGACACCCGGGTGCTGGAGGCGCTGCTGGAGGCGGCCGCCGAGGGAGCGGAGCGGCGGCCGGCCGGGCGTACCCGGGAGCTGGTGCACCGCACCGGGATGCTGCTGGCCCGGACGCCCGAGGGCGCGGCCCGCTTCGACCGGCGGCTGGTGGAGCTGGGGCGGCGGGTGCCCGGGTTCGCGCGGCGGGTGCAGGACTGGGTGGCGGACGAGCCGGGGGAGTGGGCGGCGGTGGTGGGCCCCGGCGCCCGCGCCACGCTCGCCGGAAGCCCCAGCTGACCGGCCGGACCAGGGGACGAGCGGGGCCGCCGTTCCGGTCCGGCGCGCGTCCCCGTACCGGTCCGCGCCCGCGGCTCGTCCCCTGTGGACGGACGGTTCGCCGCCGCGGGCCGTCCCGTGGACCGGCGGCGGGCGGTCGCCTGGGCCACCCTTCGCGCGGAGCACCACCCGCGGCATGGCAGTCTTAGACCTGCGCCATGCCGACGTGGCGCAATGGACGGACAAGGGTTCGGGCGAGGAGCGGGCACAGTGCAGCGCTGGCGTGGCTTGGAGGACATCCCCGAGGGCTGGGGACGCAGCGTCGTCACCATCGGCTCGTACGACGGAGTGCACCGCGGCCACCAATTGATCATCGGCAAGGCCGTGGCGCGCGCCCGTGAGCTGGGGGTTCCGGCCGTGGTCGTCACCTTCGACCCGCACCCGAGCGAGGTCGTCCGGCCGGGCACCCACCCGCCGCTGCTGGCGCCGCACCACCGGCGCGCGGAGCTGATGGCCGGGCTGGGGGTGGACGCGGTGCTGATCCTGCCGTTCACCAAGGAGTTCTCGAAGCTGTCCCCGGCCGAGTTCGTGGTCAAGGTGCTGGTCGACAAGCTGCACGCGCAGGTCGTCGTCGAGGGCCCCAACTTCCGCTTCGGGCACAAGGCGACCGGCAACGTCGAGACCCTCGCCGAGCTCGGGACCACCTACGACTACACCGTGGAGGTCATCGACCTCTTCGAGCGCGGTGCGGCGGGCGGCGGCGAGCCGTTCTCCTCCACGCTCACCCGCCGGCTGGTGGCCGAGGGCGATGTGGCGGGTGCGATGGAGGTCCTCGGACGACCGCACCGCGTCGAGGGCGTCGTCGTACGCGGTGCCCAGCGCGGCCGCGAACTGGGCTTTCCCACGGCCAACGTGGAGACCGTCCCGCACACCGCCATCCCGGCCGACGGCGTCTACGCCGGCCTGCTGCAGGTGGAGGGCGAGGCGATGCCGGCGGCCATCTCGGTCGGCACCAACCCGCAGTTCGACGGCAAGGTGCGCACCGTCGAGGCGTACGCCATCGACCGCGTCGGCCTGGACCTGTACGGCCTGCACGTCGGGGTGGACTTCCTCGCCTACATCCGCGGCCAGGAGAAGTTCGACACGCTCGACGCCCTGCTGGAGCGGATGGCGGTCGACGTGAAGCTGGCCCGGGGGCTGATCGCGGCGGCCGAGTGAGGGGTCGGCGGGGGCCGTTGAGCGGTTCTCGCCTCCGTTTTCCGCCGCTTCCGTTTTTTCCCCGCCGCCCACCCCCCTTCGGGGGGTGGGCGGGTGTAGACGTGCGGAGGTGCGGACGCGCGGCAGTGCGGATGAGTCAGGCCACAGCTGGCTCAACTCGGCTGGTTCCACGCGGAGTTCGGCGTGAATTGCTTCGCTCGTCCGGGGGATGACGTGATACGGGGCGGGGCCCGGCACCTCAGTGGTGCCGGGCCCCGCCCCGTGTTGCCCTACGTCCGCCTCACTGCGGAGGCGGCTGCTGCTGCCACCCCGGCCCCAGGCCGTGGCCCTGCTGCTCGGGCTGCGGTGCGTCCGGAGCGGGCTGTTGCTGCTGCCACTGCGCCTGCTGCTGGCCCTGCTGCGGCTGCTGGGTCCAGCCGCCCTGCTGCGGCGGGTAGCCGGCCGGCGGCTGCCCCTGCTGCGGCTGCTGCTGGCCCTGCTGGGCGTATTGCTGCTGCGCGTACGCGTCGCCGCCCATCTGCTGCTGGGCGTACGGGTCCTGGCCCATCTGCTGCTGGGGGTACATGCCCTGCGCCTGCTGGGCCCGCGCGAAGTCCTCGGCCACCAGGGCCGAGAGGTTGAAGTACGCCTCGCGGGTCTTGGGCCGCATCATGTCGAGGTCGACCTCGGCACCGGCGGCCAGATGCTCGTCGAAGGGGACGACCACGACACCGCGGCAACGGGTCTCGAAGTGCGACACGATGTCATCGATCTTGATCATCTTGCCGGTCTCACGGACACCCGAGATGACCGTGATGCCGCGCTGCACCAAGTCGGCGTAGCCGTGCGCGGAGAGCCAGTCCAGGGTGGTGCTCGCGCTGCTCGCACCGTCCACGGACGGGGTGGAGATGATGATCAACTGGTCGGCGAGATCGAGGACTCCCCGCATCGCGCTGTAGAGCAGCCCCGTACCCGAGTCGGTGAGGATGATCGGGTACTGCCTGCCGAGGATGTCGATCGCCCGCCGGTAGTCGTCGTCGTTGAAGGTCGTCGAGACGGCCGGGTCGACGTCGTTGGCGAGGATCTCCAGACCCGAAGGGGCCTGCGAGGTGAACCGGCGGATGTCCATGTAGCTGTGCAGGTGCGGGATGGCCTGCACCAGGTCACGGATGGTCGCACCGGTCTCACGGCGCACCCGTCGGCCGAGCGTGCCGGCGTCCGGGTTGGCGTCGATCGCGAGGATCTTGTCCTGCCGCTCGGAGGCGAGGGTGGCACCCAGCGCGGTGGTCGTGGTGGTCTTGCCGACACCGCCCTTGAGGCTGATCACCGCGATCCGGTAGCAGGACATCACCGGAGTACGGATCAGCTCCAGCTTGCGCTGCCGCTCCTCCTGCTCCTTCTTGGCGCCCAGCTTGAACTTCGACGGCTGCGCGTTGGCGCCCGGCTTGCGCTTCTTGGGCTGGTTGCGCAGCAGCCGGTCGGAGGTCAGCTCGACGGCGGCGCTGTAGCCGAGCGGCGCGCCGGGAGCGGCCCGCTGCTGCGGCTGCTGCTGACCCGGCGGCGAGTACGACGCGTAGTTGGCGGCGGCGTTCGGGTCGCCGGCCTGCTGACCGGGCAGCTGCTGGTACTGCGCCTGCTGCTGGGCCTGGGCCTGCTGAGCCTGCTGCTGGGCATGAGCCTGCTGGGCCTGGGCGTGCTGCTGCGCCTGTTGGGCTTGCTGCGCCTGCTGTTGGGCCTGAGCCTGCTGCGCCTGTGCCTGCGCGTGCTGCTGCTGCGCTTGGGCGTGCTGCTGCGCCTGCTGTGCCTGCGCCGCCTGGGCCTGAGCCTGAGCCTGGGCCTGCTGTGCGTGCTGGGCCTGCGCCTGCGCCGCCTGCTGGGCGGCCTGCTGCTGGTGGTAGCCGGACTGGGCCTGGCCCTGCTGCGGGTAGCCCTGGGAGCCGGTCTGCGGATAGCCGTAAGCCGACTGCGGCCCGGCCGCGTGCGGCTGCTGCTGCGCCTGCTCCGCGTGCGGCTGCGGCTGGGCCTGCTGGGGGTATCCGTACGCGGGCTGCGGATAGCCGTACGCGGGCTGCTGCGCGGGCGCGCCCTGCTGGGGCGGGTAGCCGGCCTGCTGCGCCGCCTGCTGCTGGGCGTACCCGGACTGGGCCTGCTGCGCCTGCGGTTGCTGCTGCTGGGCCGGTGCCTGCTGGGCTTGCTGCGGCTGCTGCGCGGCCGCCTGGCCTTGCGCCTGCGCCATCCGCGGGTCCGCGGGCTGGTACTCCGGCGGCAGCGGCAGCGGCAGCGGCGGCACCGCGCCCTGTCCGGGCGCACCCTGCTGCTGACCGTCCGCCGCGGCACCCCAAGGAGCGCCCTGCTGCGGAACCCCCTGCTGGGGAGCCGCCTGCTGCGGCGTCGCCTGCTGGGGCACGCCCTGCTGCGGCACACCCTGCTGAGGCGCCGTCTGCTGCTGCGGAACCCCCTGCTGCGGAACCCCCTGTGCGGGCCCGCCCTGCTGGGGCACGCCCTGGTGCGGCGGCTGCTGGGCCGGTGCGGGCTGTGCGCCCTGCGCGACGGCCTCGGGGCCCGGCTGTGCGGGAACCGCGGCGTCAGGGGCCGGTGTTCCGCCCTCGACCGGGGCGGTCGCGGCCGAGGCCTCCGGCTTCGATGTCACGTCGGTGGACGCGGCCTCGGGCTCGGAAGCGCTCGCGCTCTCCGCCTCCGTGTCCGTCTCCGTGTCCTCGTCGTCGTCCCAGAGGGAGGCCGAGGGGTCGACGCCCGTGCCCGAACGCCGATTGCCGCCGCCGGACTCCTCGTTCGACGCCGGCGCGGTCTCGGGGGAAGGCTCCGGGGCGGCCGGGGGAGTGGTGGCGGCCGGGGCGTCCTCGCCCGTTTCCTGCGGGCGCAGCGTCGGGAATCCCGGCGGCGCGGCCTCCGCGGGGCCGGGGAGCGGCTGGCCCACGGGCGGCCCGACGGGGGGCTGGGCCCCGGCGGGCGGAGTGGTGGGCGAAGACGCAGGAGGAGCCGCGGACGAGCCGGTGGCACTCGCGCCGCCACCACTGGTGTCGTTATTCGCGTACCAGGCCGGTGCGGTGAAATCGATCTTGAACTCACCGGTCAGGTCGAACTCGGACTGGTCGTCGTCAGGATCGTTTCCGTCCGGACGGAAAGCCTCCTGCTCGTTCACTGTGCCTCCTGGTGTACTGCAACGCACCTGAACGGCAAGACCGGATACAGGCGGATCGATCGGATGGAGCGGAAGTCGGAACACGCCACCCGGGGTTGCGCCAACACTAGCTGTCTCCATCCCCGTCTCGACTGCCGTCGTGCTGTGCTCCTGCGGCTCTCCCATACAGCCTAATCAAGAGTCGGCCCATAACGGCAGTCGGTGTCATGTCGTCTTCATCCCTTTCGGCACGCTGACGGGCGCACCCGTGGATGCGCCCGTGAGTCGTGCCTCGTGGCCGGTGGCGTACGCGCTGCGCGGACGCCCGGCCCGTCGTGCGTCAGTCCATCCGGCGCGGCCCGCCGAGCAGATTGGTCTCCGCCTCGGTGGGCTGCGTCATGACGAACTGGTGGCCGTCGCGCGAGCACCACAGCATCGCGTTGTCGCTGAGCGTCGGCAGCACCGCGCCGATCTGCTCCGGCAGCCGCATGATTCGCGTCACAACCTCCGCCTCCTCCGGCGAAAGCCGCTGCAGACCGACCAGGTCGGCCCGGCTGAGCATCTGCGGCGACCGCGGCCCGAGGAACGGCAGGACGGTCAGTACCGACTGCCAGGGGCTCGGGGCCAGCTGATTGCGCGGCGGCCGCGCACCCATGTCCCGGACCACCAGCACCGGGCTGGAGACCGACGGCCCCTGTGGTGCGATCTGCCGTACCTCGTGGACCGACACACACTGCTGTCCGCCGCCCGCTGCCTGTGCCATCTGGCCCCAGGCCTGCGGACGTGCCGTCTCGACCGCGACCCGGGCGCCGACGGCGACCGTGCGCAGCGCCAGCACCTGCGCCATCCACATGCTGCCGACCAGCGCGATCTCCATCGGTGCCGGCCGCAGCAGGCTCACCACGGCGGGCTCGTTCTGCGGGTCGATGCCGATGATCACGCCGTCGTCGCCGACCGGCAGGGTCAGGGAGGCGAGCGACTCGGCGGTCAGCACGTGCGGGCTGCGCCGCGGACCGCGCAGACCGTAACCGGGCCGCAGCTTCGGGCCGGTCGGCCCCGACTGCTCCTCGTCCGGGCGCGGCTGGTGCGAGAGCCGGCTGCCGCCGTCACCGCTGCTGAGCGGGGGGTTGCGCCAGCCGTTGCCGCTGGTGTTGACGCGGGGCTGATAGGTGGGAGAGGCCATCAGCGGGTACCTCCGAGGGGAAGCGTGGCCAGCAGGCCGGGCAGCTGTTCCCGGTCGAGCCGTACGAGGCCGACCTTGACGGAACTGGAACGACGCTCCAACTCGCTCTGGGCGGCGGAGAGTTCGTTCTCGCTGCGGGTGGAAAGACGGATGTAGCCCGAGATGGCCGGGGCGCGACCGCCGCCGTGCGTGGCGGTCAGCGCGAAGGTGCTGGCCATCGCCCTGGTGCTGGTCAGCAGCTGGGTGACGGCCGCCAACGGCGCACCGCCCTGGCCCAGTTGGGGCCACCGGCCGATCCAGTACGTGGAGTGCCAGCGGTCGTCACAGCGCACCGCCCGGGTCGTCTCCTGGGTGCGACGGGCCGCGCGGCCGTCCCGCCCCATCGCGCCGCTGGCGGCCCGCGGGCTGACGCACACCGCGGTACCGATGGCGGCCACGACCTCGCGCTCGGCGAGCACCTTGGCGCGCACACCGTGCGCCGTCAGCCGGCTGACGAGCTGGTCGGCGGCGCGCAGCAGGGAGCGCTTGGCCCCCTCCATCCCGCCGCCGCGGGCCTCGATCGCCTCCGCGCACAGCTCGGGGTCGAGCTTGAGCGCGATCCACGTCAGCTGCAGGCCGGGCGTCTGCGACTGGGCCTGCAGCGGCGCGTACGAGCGGGCCGCGACGGCCTGTTCGGGCAGGTGCGGGGCGGGTGCGGGCTGGGTGTACTGGACGAACTGCACCGACTCCAGGTGGATGTCCTCGATGTCGAGCGCGGTGTGCAGCACCTCGAGCGGCAGCATGTGGCTGCCGCGCTGCGGCCGCAGCGGCTCGTCACGGGCGTCCACCTGGACGAGGGCGGTCAGGAACGTGCCGTCACCGACGAACCCGATGGCACGCTGGTCCGCCTCGGTCGTGAACTCATAGGTCCGCAGCGCCGGTTCGCACTCCACCACCGGGGCGATCGCCGGGTCGACGCCCTGCGTGGCCGCGAGGGCGGCGGCGCTCTCCTTGCCGCGGCGCTTCATGGCGCGCACGGTGGTGATCCATTCCGGCAGCGGAATCCGCCGGCGCCGGCCGAGCGCGAAAATGACCAGAACCGCCGCGAGCGCAATGGCCACGGTCAGTGCGGCCGGATGGATCGACCAGCCCACCAGCACCAGGGCCGCGGCGAGTTCGATGATGGCCAGCTGCTGAACGCGCACCCCGCCGATGGTTCCGGCCTGTTGGCGCAGCCGCGGTGCCACCGGGCCTGCCGGGCGGGCCGCGGAACGCCGGCCGCCATTTTCTCTGTTGCCCGGAGCTGTACCGTTTTGGCCGCCATTTCCCGCGTATTGCGGTGCAGCGGAAGGCTGTTGTTGCTGTTGCCGCCCGTTGCGGCGTCGAGCCCTGGTGGCGCTGGACATCCCCCGGCCTGCTCCTCTACTGGTGGTGTGGGCTTCTGGGTGTATCGGTCGCCACTGAGACTGGTGCGTTGGAAGGTGGCACCCGTACCGTACGGGTCGATCGACACACGGCATAGTAGAGGGCGCTACGGCGTGAGTGCCGGGGGCGGTCGATGTAGATCCGACAGGCGGGGAGAGAAAGCAACAATGGCATCACGTCGGGACGAGCTGAATGCGTATTCGTTCGCTCGAAAGCGCACGAATGCGGCATTTCTGAAGCCGCTGCCGAACGGTTCGATCGAGAGCGCCCCCCGCCCCCTCAAGGCGGTCGTGCCCAGCATCGTGATGGGCGTCGTCGTCCTGGTGGGATTCGGTGCCTGCGGCATTCTCAAGCCCGTTGCCCCGCAAGGCTGGGACGAGGTCGGCAAGAATGTCATCGTCGGGGACCAGTCCACCACGCGCTATATCGTCCTGAACAATGGCAAGGATGGTAAGGGCGGCCAGAAGCTGCTGCACCCGATCCTCAACCTCGCCTCCGCCCGACTGCTTATCGACCCGAATTTCAAGGTCGTCAAGGTCAAGGAAGCCGAGCTGGACGGAAAGATTCCGCACGGCCCGGCCATCGGCATTCCCTACGCCCCCGACCGGCTGCCCGGCAAGGAGGACGTCGACAAGCCGAAGACCTGGGCGGTGTGTTCGCGCCCCGGCAGCGGTTTGCACAGCAAGCCTCAGCAGTCCGTGTTCGTCCTGGGTGGCAAGGACAAGAAGGCCGTCGAGGACAAGGGCAAGCTGGACCCCCGTCAGGCGCTGTACGTCCAGGGCCCGGACGAGAAGCGGTGGCTCGTCGACAGTGAGGGCAAGGCCTTCGAGTTCAGCGGCAGCGAACCGGTCAACGAAAGGCTGCGCCAGATCCTCTTCGGCCCTGCCAAGCCGCAGCAGGTGTCGCAGCAGTTCATGGACACCCTGCTTCGCGTTCCGCGTCGTTTCGGGATCAGCATGCCCGTCGTTGACGGGGCCGGCAGCGGCGAGACCACCGACCCGAGGGTCCCGGCGCGGGCCAAGAAGATCGGCTCGATCCTCGAGGACAGCAACGGCCAGAAGTACGTGGTGCAGCGGGACGGCGTCGAGCAGGTGTCGGACTTCGTCGCCACCCTCCTGGAGCAGGGCGCGAACGCGGACAAGGTGAACGGCGACAACACGCCGATCAAGCCTGTACCGGTCGCCGCCATCGTCCCGAAGAAGGACGCCTCGGGGGAACCGACGGACTTCTACGGCGAGTTGGATGGCCTCCCCTCCCCGTGGCCGAAGGAAAGTCTCTCGGTGGCCAACAACTTCGAGAATGGCTCCATGACCGGCGGACTGACCCGTCCCACAGCCAACGGTGTGTCGTGCAGCGTCTACAACGGCAAGAACATCAAACTCCCGGGCGGCGCCGAGAAGGATCTCGGGTACCCGAACGGCGTGCCCGAAATGCAGGCTTGGGTCGGCACGGACTACCCGGTCAAAATCGCCACCGGGGCCAACTCGTATGTCACGCCGGGCAGCGGTCTGCTCTACACGCAGGTGCGCACTGCCCAGGAGAAGACCGGCACCCAGTTCCTGGTCACCGACACCGGACTGCGCTATCCGCTGCCGCGGAACAATGACAGCAGCGACAAGTCCGGGAAGGCCGACGACGAACAGGACAAGGCCAAGATCCACCTCGGCTACGAGGCCGCGCATCCCCCGCTGATCCTGAAGGCCTGGTCCGATCTCCTCTCCACCGGCCCGTCGCTGGAGATTGATAGCGCCAGGAAGCCGCAGTCGTCCTGATATGAGCGGAAGGCCGCGCCGCGCACCGGAAAACGGGGCATTCGGCGCGGCCTTCGCCGTACCCGGATTCCGCCGCCCCGGTTTTCCTCCGGGGCGCGCGGCGTTCTTCTCGGCGCGATCTTCACTGGTCGACCCCCGTTGGTGAATGACCGATAGCGGTACATCTGTCCGTTTCTTGTGAACGACGTTTCACCAACGGGCAGTTGACATTGTTGTGATCGCGTCACAACAGCCCGCCCCCTGTTGGGAACAGGCATATCGAGTGGTTAAAGTAGCCAAAGGCGTCAGCAGGAGATGCCTGCCGCGCGAGCGCCTGTGGCTGCCCGGTGCGGTACGACGTACGAGTCTCATGGGGGACGTTGACTATGGCTGGTCAGCAGTACACAACCACCGAGGAGGAGATGGTCGCGTTCAGCGGCAAGATCTCCTCGGTCAACCAGTCGATCCAGGGCGAGATCTCGCGCCTGAACACGGTCGTCGACACCATCACGTCTGGTTGGAAGGGTGCTGCGGCCTCCTCGTACAACCAGCTCCAGTCAAAGGTGAACGAGGACGCCAACCGTCTCAACCAGCTGCTGGGTGAGATCAAGGAAGCGATCGACGAGACCACCAAGAACTACTCCGCCTCCGAAGAGGAGCAGGCGCAGTCGATCTCGCACATCTCCGCCTCGGCTTCCCCGTTCGGATGATGGGGCCGCGTCGCTGACCGCGGCGCGACGGCCCAGCCGCCACAGTCCGGGGCCGCGGTCCGTCCGCCGGCCCGCTGTGGTGTGTGAATCGACCAGCTTCATCAACTCCTGAGGAGACACCATGTCAGGCCAGATCCTCGTTAATTTCGCGACGATCTCGCAGGCCAGTTCCGACGTGCGCGGTACGGCCAACAACATCCGCCAGCAGCTCGACGACCTCGAGGCGGGCGTCAAGAAGATCGCCGCGAGCTGGGAAGGTGCGGCGCAGGAGGGCTACCAGGCCCGCCAGCGCGAGTGGGACCAGCGTGCCGCTTCCCTGCACTCGACGCTCGAGGCCATCGCCAAGGCGCTGGACCAGGCCGCTCAGAACTACCAGGCCACTGAGCACAAGAACTCCGGTATCTGGGGAGGCTGACCTCCGGTCGGTCGAGCCGGAAACGGCCAGACCTGAGCAGCCAGGCTGCTCGCACAGTGGTCCATGAGGGCGAGCGCGCTGCATCAGTGCGCTCGCCCTTCTGCCGTCCACCACTCCTTCACCCCTCCGCCTCCGTCTCCTCACCTTTCGTTCCTGCCTTATTCGCCACACATGGAGAGCAGAAAGCCCGTGGGATCTCGCGCCATTGGTCACCGACCCGGGCACCGTCGCCGAGCGGCGGGTGCACTGGTCACGGCGGTGTGCATCGTCGGCCTGTCGAGTGTCACCGCCGCCCCGGCGGTCGCGGACCCGAACGTGCCGCTCAACAGTGGTGAGTGCAAGTTCGGCACCAACAACATCCCAGAGACCCCCTGGTCGCTCCAGCGCCTCCTGACCAACCAGATGTGGGCCGACACTCATGGGGAGGGCGTCCGGGTCGCCGTCATCGACACCGGTATCGACGCCGGCAACTCGCAGATCAAGCCCAGCATCGAAGGCCCCGGAAAGAGGTTCGTCTCCGGCGGCAAGCCGACCGTCGATCAGGTCGGCCACGGCACCAAGGTCGCGGGCATCATCGCCGCGCAACCGCAGTCCGGTTCGGGTTTCTACGGCCTCGCTCCCAAGGCGAAGGTCATTCCGCTGCAGCAGACCAGCGAGGAAAAGGCCGGCACCGCCGACAGCCTTGCCGACGCCATCGACTACGCGGTCCAGCAGAACGTCGACATCATCAACATCTCCCAGGGCACGGACGCCAGCCCGGACAAGCTGCGCTCCCTCAAGGCGGCAATCCAGCGCGCCTCCCTGCGGAAGATCCTCATCGTCGCGTCGGCCGGAAACGACGGCGCGAGCGGCAAGGACAAGAAGATGTTCCCGGCCGCCTTCCAGGAATACGACAACGTCCTTTCCGTGGCCGCCTCGGACCGCAACAACGAGCGCGCGCCCTTCTCGCAGTCCGGCGACTGGGTCGACATCGCCGCGCCGGGCGTGAACATGGTCTCCACCGTCCCGAACGGCGGCAACTGCGTCGACCAGGGCACCAGCTTCGCCGCCCCCTACGCCGCGGGCGCCGCGGCCCTCCTGATCTCGAAGCACCGGCACGAGGTCCCGAAGTGGACGCCGCAGCAGGTCATCTGGCACCTGGAACAGACCGCGGAACGCGTACGCCCGAAGGCGGACCGGAACATCGGCTGGGGCGTCGTCGACCCGGTCGCCGCCCTCAACGACAACACCAGGCCCACCGCCGAACCCCAGCCGGACAAGCCCTCCAACGCGGCTAACGGCTCCAACATCCAGCCGACCGCCGTCACCCTCGGCGAGTCCGCCGAGGAACGGCGCGCCCGCATCTCCATCTACATCGTCGGCGCCGGGCTTCTTGCCGTCGCCGCGGTCGTCGGCTCCTCGATCGCTATCCGCGACTGGCGCCGCAAGAACGGACAGACATCTCACGGGGAGGCCAATCATGGCTAAGGAATACGGCGTTGATCTGGATGCTTTGGACCAGGTGGTCAGGGAGCTCAACAGTGTCCTGAAGGACATGGGTGAGGCGAAGGGGAAGGCCAAGAACCGGACCTACCTGCCGGACAGCGCGCTGGGCAAGAACTTCGGCGAGCGCAAGAGGATGCATGACTCGCACAACGAGATGAAGAAATACATCGAGGACAACATCGTCTCCTTGATCGAAAAGATGGTCGATGAATTCGGCAACAAGACCAAGAAGGCGAAGGAAGCCTACGACGACGCCGAGCACAAGAATAAGCTGAAGTGACATCGGCAGTGGTTTGGTTGGCCATCAGCTGAAGGAGAAGGGGGACGACAGGTGAGTTCGGGTACGGGCGGATCGCCCGAAGACGGTTTCGTGGACAATCGGTTCCACACCAAGTTCAACGAGCATGACTTCGATGGCCTGAAGGGCATGCTGGACGGAGCCAGCGTCGAGACGGTTCGTACGGTTGCGCACCATTGGATGATCCTTGAGGGCGACTTGCTCGACCTGCGCGAGAAGTTCTCCAAAGCTGTGGACAAGGTGCTGGAACACTGGCACGGGGACGCAGCTGATCGCTTCCGCTCCAAGGCTGAGGACGTCAAGGCCAACTTCAAACACGCAGCGCCTTACGCCAAGCACACGGCAGGGGTCATGGGTGCGGTGGCCGATGATCTCCAGAAGGCCATCGACAAGATCATTCCGGTCGATGACAGCTGGAACTGGAGCGACGACGTCTGGGGCGAGACGTGGTTCTCGGGCAATATCGACGATGACGACCTGAACGATGCGCTCAAGAAGGGCGCGAGCACGCGGGGCGTCCTCGAGGCGAACAAGGACGACCTGTCCGGGCACCAGAAGCATCGGCTCGAGGCCGCTGTGGCCATGGAGAACTTGGGTACGGCGTATGTGGTGCGGTCCGGAGCCCTGAAGCCGCCCCCAACGGGTCGTCGCGACGACAAGGTTCCTGAGCACAAGGACCCGACGGACGGGGCCGGACTGGGTCCCATCCAACAGCCCATGGGTCTGGGAGGTGGGCCGAAGGGCGGCGGTGGCGGACTCAAGCTTCCGACGCGAGGTGTAAAGACCGGCGGCACTCCGAAGATGCCCAACTCACCCGAACTCAAGACGCCACGTCAGCCGGGCATCAGTGGTGGTTTGGGCTCAATAAAGCCCAAGACGCCAGAGGTGGGAACCGGTCTCAACGGTCTTAATGATGGTGTCGGCGGGGGCGTGAAGATCCCTGGCGGCGGTGCCGGAGGCGGTGGCCTGGCCGGTGGTGCCGGCGGTGGCGCCGGTGTCCACGTGCCCGGTGGTGGTGCCGGTGGCGGAGGTGTCCAAATGCCGGGTGGCATGGCAGGCGGTGCCATGGCCGGGCGTGGCGGTGCCGGCGTCAAGGGCGGTGCTTCTGGTGCTGGTTCCGGTGGCGCAGGTGCACGGAGTGGCCGCGCCGGTATGCCTGGAATGGGTGGCGCGCATGCTGGTGGTGCAGGGAAGGGCGCGGGCGGAGGCCGCCAGGGCGTGAGCACCGGTGGCGCGCAGGCCCGGCAGAAGGGCGGAACCATTGGGACGCCTGGCGGAAAGGTCAGTGGTGCCGGCCAGGGGGGCTCCGGTCTGCACCGCAGCCGAGGAGGGACCGCGGCGGGAGCCGGCGGTTCAGGTAGTCGTCGTCCGGCAGGCATGATGGGCGCACCCGGCGCGCACGGAGCCAAGGGCGAAGGCAGGGGAAGCGACGCAAGCCGTCCTGACTACCTCGTGGAAGAAGAGGAAACCTGGACGCCGGAGCGTAATGTGGCACCCCGGGTCATCGAGTAGGAACGGCCGGACGAGCAATCGGCAGACACGCTTGGGGCCTGCAGCCCTCGGGCTGCAGGCCCCAACTCTGTGAGAAAGGTGTTATGGCATGAGCTTCACGCGGACGCTGCGTGCGGTGGGCGGCGCGGTGGTGGCGGGAGCACTGCTCTTCGGCACCGCGCCGGTTGCTCTGGCGGACCAGATCAGGAAAGACCAGTGGCCGTTGACGGCCTTCGGGGCTGACGACATCTGGAAGGTGTCGACCGGCAAGGGTGTCACGGTCGCGGTGATCGATGACCCCGTTGACGGCACTCACCCTGACCTCGAAGGGAACGTGCTCCCAGGTAAGAACCTCTTTGGTGGTGGGGGCACAGCAGATGAGGCATATGGAAAGCGAGAGCACGGCACTTCCATGGCTTCGCTCATCGCCGGGCACGGACATGGGCCTGGGGGAGGCGAAGGCGTAAAGGGGCTGGCTCCTGACGCCAAGATTCTTCCTGTGGGAATCGACTTGGGTGACTCGGAAAAGCATGACAACTTCGGCGACGGGACGAAGTCTTACGCTGAAGCACTGCGGTATGCCGTGGACCACGGTGCGAAGATCGTGAACATGTCGTTCGAGGTCGGCCCAAACCCCTCGCCGGTTGAACAGGCAGCTGTTGACTATGCGCGAAAGAAAGACGTACTGGTAGTTGCAGCATCGGGAAATTCTCATTCCGGCCTCGTCCGCAACCCGGCATCTGTGCCTGGAGTCCTTGCCGTGGGAGCGGTGGACGTTGACCTCAAGGTCTGGAAGTACTCCAATTACGGACCGCATATCAAGCTGCTGGCCCCCGGTGTTCATATCCGGTCGGCGGGAGTCGAGGACCCGTACAGGCTGGCCAACGGCACCTCGGACGCCGCGGCGTACGTGTCCGCCGCCGCTGCCCTTCTCCGCGCCAAGTTCCCGGACCTGACCGCCGGCCAGATCGCCAACCGTCTGGTGAAGTCCGCAGTGGTGCCGGACGACAAGAAGAGCGCGAAGCTTCCCGACCCGCACTACGGTTACGGGACCATCAGGCCGTACACCGCCCTGACCAAAGACATTCCCCCCGGTTCGAAGAACGGCCCGTTGCCGGCGCTCGACGGTGGCTCGTCTCCTGGCTCCGCCAAGGATGCTGAACAGGGCGCCAAGATTGACAGCGACAAGGGCATGAGCACCGGTGCCCTGGTCGGCATCTTTGCGGGTGGGGCGGTCGTCCTCGCCATCGTCCTGGGCATCGTGATCGTCGCCGTGCGGAAGAAGAACCGTCGTAACGGTCCGCCGTCGGGTGGCCCGGGTGGCTATGGCGGTCCGGGTGGCTCCGGCGGCTTTGTGCCGCATCCGCCGAACCCGAACTCGTATCAGCAGCAGCCGAGTGGGCCCGGTTCGTACCCGCCGGCGCCGCCTACGCAGCCGCCCGGTCGGTAATTTCGGACTGTTCCAAGTTTCCGGAACTGACCGCGGGCCAGATCGCCAATCGCATGGTGAAGACCGCTTTGGTGCCGGATAACTTGAAGGGAAAGAAGCTCCCCGACCCCCACTACGGTTACGGCATCGTCAATCCCTGGCAGGGGCTCATCAAGAAGCTTCCGGCGGGTTCGAAGGACGGTCCGCTGCCCGCCCTCAGGGAAGACTCATCCCAGGCGTCTCGCGACGGCAAGGCAGCCAAGAGCGGGAACGATGCGGGCATGAGTACCGGCCTCATCATCGGCATTGCCGGTGGTGTGGTCGGCCTCCTGGTCGTCGTGCTGATTTTCGTGCTGGTGGTGAGGAAGAAGAGCGGGCGTAATGGTCCGCCTCCGGGGGGTTCCGGTGGGTACGGTGGTCCCGGGGGGCCGGGTGGGGCTGGTGGCTTTGTGGGGTATCCGGTGAATCCGAATCCCTATCAGCAGCAGCCGGGTGGGCCCGGTTCGTATCCGTCGGCTCCGCCTGTGCAGCCGCCGGGTCGGTAGGTTCGAACGTTTTCAAGGTGCGGCCCGCGGCTTTCGATCTGGGGGCCGCTGCCTGTTGGGGAGAGGGGTTATACGGCATGGGCTTCACGCGGACGCTGCGTGCGGTGGGGGGCGTGGTGGCAGCCGGAGCGTTGCTCTTCGTTGGCGCGCCGAGTGCTTCGGCGGACTACATCAGGGACGGGCAGTGGGCGCTTGACGCTTTCAATCCGCAGAAGGTGTGGAAGGAGTCGACCGGTAAGAACGTGACGGTGGCCGTCATCGACTCCGGTGTCAACGGGGACCACGTCGACCTCAAGGGCAATGTGCTTCCTGGGAAGAGCTTTGCCGACGGGGGTGGGACGGCAGATCATGAATCCGGTGATGACCACGGCACGGCGATGGCGGCTCTGATCGCGGGGCATGGGCACGGCCCCGGTCACGCTGACGGCATCATGGGGCTGGCGCCGGATGCGAAGATCCTTCCGGTCAAGAGGAACGAAACGTTCGGTGGAGACGCGAACGAGGTCGACGGTGCCATTCGCTACGCGGTTGATCACGGCGCGAAGGTCATCAACATGTCCTTTGCGGGGCCTTACGAGCTGACCGAGGGCGAGAAGAGTGCCATCAGTTATGCCGTGAAGAAGGACGTGCTGCTGGTCGCTGGTTCCGGTAACGACGGCACCAGTGAGCCGTTGTATCCGGCTGCGGAGCCCGGTGTCCTGGCGGTCGGCGCCGTTGCCGAGGATGGCCAGGTCCTCGGCAAGTCAAATTATGGATCTCACATTCGGTTGATTGCTCCTGGCGAGCGGATCTACTCCGCTGGAACTCACCCGAAGTACCGGCAGGCCACCGGCACTTCCGACGCGACGGCCTACGTTTCCGCCGCCGCAGCCCTCGTCCGCTCGAAGTTCCCCGGCCTCACCGCGGGGCAGGTCGCCAATCGGCTTACGAAGACGGCGATTAGTCCAGATGGCAAGACGGGCATCGCGTCTCCCGACCCGAAGTACGGGTACGGCGTCATTCGCCCGTACCGGGCCCTCTCCGAGGACGTTCCTCCTGGGGCGAAGAACGGGCCGCTCACCATGCCGAAGGACGCTGAGCCTCCTGCCGGGGCGGGGGCGGATGCTGAGGGGAACGGGACCCAGGACGGTGCGAGCGCGGTGGTGGGCGGGCTGAGTCCCCTCGCTGTGGCCGGTGTGGGGCTTGGCGCGGTTGTCGTCGTTCTGGGGATTGTTATCGGGGTGGTCGTTGCCCAGAAGAAGCGCCGCAAGGGTCCGCCTCCTGGTGGCCCTGGTTTCGGCGGTCCGAGTGGCGGAGTCGGCGTTCCGCCGCAGCAGCAGTTCGGGTACTACCAGCAGCCGGGTGGCCCGGGGGCTTACCCGTCAGCACCTCCCACTCACCCTCCGGGGCAGTGAGTTCTCCTTGAGTTCGTCAACGGACGGGGCCCACAGCCGAGCAGGCTGCGGGCCCCGTCTTGTTGGCGTGAAGGTGGTGGCCGTGGGGGCCGGCTCAGCCGAAGACCGAGCGGACCTCGTCCGTGACGTCCTGGTGGCGGGTGGCGGCGCCGCCGGTGTGGCGGTCGGTGCGGCGTTGGGCGGCGTCCAGGCCCCGGGTGGTGAGGTCTTCCCTGGCGTGGTCGATGTAGGTGCCGGGGTCGGTGAGGCTGGTGACGCCGTCCTTGTAGTCCTGGGCGCCTTCCTTGATGCCGTCGACGTATTCGCCTGCCTTGTCCTTGGCGATGTCGGTGGTTTCGCCCCAGTCGATTCCGTCGCGGGCGCCGAAGTGGCTTTCGATGCCCTGCTGTGTGACGTTCTGGGCCATTTCCGTGGCGGCTTCCTGAGCCTTGGCCTTGCCCTCTTCGACGATCTTCTCGCGGGCGATTTCCTTCGCCTGGTCGACGACCTTGTCCTTGACGGTTTCCTTGACCGTCTTCTTCACGTAGTCCGCGGCGATCTTGCGGGCTTCCTTGGACACGGCCTTCTTCGCCATCTTCTTGATGGCGTCCATGGTGGCGTGCTCCATGGCCTTGGTGGCCGCCTCCATGACCTCGCGTTTGATCTTGTCGAGGATTTGGCGGACGAGTACCCGTGTCGCCTGAGTGGCTCCTGCGGCGCCGAGTTCGGACAGGCCGAGTGTGAAGGGTGCGGCGGCCTGTGCCGCGATGATCTCGGCGGCCAGGATCACCAGCTGGACGATGACCGCGATTTTGCCGGCGAGAACGGCGATGGCCGCCGCGTCGAAAGCGAGGGCGATGACTTCGGCCGCCGCCGCGGCGTCACGGAGGTAGTTGTCGCCGCTGTCGCCGCCGCCGGAGAAGGAACCCCACTCGTTCGCAAAGCCCTCGATCGCTTCGCCGGAGTTTGCGGAGACGACTTCACCGGCTGCCGAAGAACCCTGGGAGGACGCCTGATTGACCGCCTCGGCGAAGTTGCGCCAGACCTGCGCGCATTCGTGGAGCTTGTCCTCGTCGGCGTCCGGCCAGCTGTAGCCGAGGAGGTCCAGTACCCAAGCAACCTCGCTTGGCAGCGTCAATGACACAGCGATCGTCCCCCGTGCAGTTGTAGCCGATTGCGGAGTGGAATGGTGGTGGTGAGGAAGAGGAGAGAGTGGGCGGTGGCGCGCGCGTCAGGGCGCGGGGCGCGAGGCCTCGCTGACAGGGCCGCGCCCGGGCTCGTGCGCGGTGCGCCGGGCGTCAGATGGCCGGGCGGCCGACCGCGCTGATGGTGTGGATGCCCTGCTCGTCGGACTCGCTGTACGAGTGGGCCATGTTCTGGAGCTTGTCGCCGATGTCTTCGAGGCGCTCGCCCAAGGAGTCCATCGACCCGAACATGCCGTCCCTGATGGGCGTGTAGATCGTTTCGAAGATATCGCCGAAGTCGCAGTTCTCCCAGGGGCTGCCAAGGCCTTCAAGATCGTCCTGAAGCTTCTTCGACGCCTTGGAGAAACCGCTGCCGATGTGCGTGAACGCGTTGCCCTGCGTACGCAGCACATCCGGATCTACGTCGAATGCCTTGCCTGCCACCGTTGCCCCCGTTTTGCGGTGTGTACCGCGCGACATCTGTCGCGTTCTTAGTGGTCCCACATTAGGTGATCTGAATGCAGGCATGTCAAGGCGAGGTGTGTGGAGGGAGCGTGGGAGTTATGGCCCGTCAACGTCCCTGACATGGCGGGGAATTGGCCTGTCAGGGGGATTGGGGCGATTGGAGAATTTTGCGGGTGGCGCGGATGCGGCCTCTCCGGCGACGCAATGAAAGGAGAGGTTAAATATTGGTACGTGGTTGGTCAATGTTTTGGAACTGGTGACCGGTATCCGGCATCCGGTACGCGGCATCCGGCGTCCAGTGATGGGGAGTTGTGTGCCGAGTTCTTTCGGGGCCCGGTGACCGAGTGAGTGTTCCGGTCTCGGGCGGCGAGGAATCCGCACCCTTGGGGGAGGACGGCCTAATCGGCGGGAGTCCAGAGCGAGTTGCGGCCCGGTCCGGGGATCGGGCGATGCCGACGATCATCCGTCCCGTAGCATTCCCGGTCATGGACATACCCGCCGATGAAGAGCCCCTCCCCGAGAATCCCGGGAATCGGGTGGGCCTGACGCCCCGTCAGGCTCGCCGCGTACGCATCGTTCTGGCCTCGGTGTTGATGGCCGCGATGGCGGGGGTGCTCGTGGTGCGCCTGGCCTCGCGTACGTCGGTGCTGGTGGTCGGGGTGTACGGGGCCGCGCTGGTGCTCTGCGGTGTGGTGATCGAACTCAGCCGTCACGGGCGTACCCGGCTCGGCACCTGGTTGCTGGGCATCGGCCTGGCAGCCGCGCTCGCCTCGGACTGGCTGCTGCTGCCCTGAGAACCGGAAGGGGACGAGGAGGGGGAGAGGCGTCCCCGCGAGCTCCCTCAACCCCCAACCCCTCAACCCCCACCCCCCTCAGAACAACCCGTGCCACATCTGCTCGATGATCAGTGACCACCAGTTGCTGTCGTCGTCCAGGGCCCAGGAGTCGATCGCCGCGATCTGCTCCTGGAAGGTGGCGACCGCCGTGCCCGCCGCGTACGGGTCCATGCCCTGCATCTGCCGGCGCGTGGTGACCAGCAGGGCCAGCGAGCGGAAGTAGGCGGACAGGGTGCGGTTGACGAAACGGCCGCCGCCCGAGGACGGCTGGACCGCCCAGACGGTGCCGACCATGTTCTGGCTCTCCTCCGGTGCGGTGCACTGGACGGCGAGTGTGTAGAGGCCGTCGGTGCCGATCCGGACGTAGCCGGCGAGGGTCGCCAGGGTCTGTTCCCGGGCCTCGGTGCCGGTTTCGCGCAGGGAGGCCGCCACGTCCGGGAACAGTCCGCCGGCGGGCGGGGAGTCCGGCCGGTCGGCGGTGAAGAAGTACGGCACCTGAGCCGGGAGGCCGGCCCAGGTCAGGGTGTTCTTCGTGGCCTGGGGCAGCTGGGCGGGGAGGTCATCGGCGTCCGGGCGGGTGACGCCCTGGGGCCCGAAGACCTCCACCAGGTGCTTGCCGAGCGCCACGTCGCGCATCGGCGGTGCGGCCTCGACCCGCTGCGGTACCGGCAGCCGGTGGGGCCGCGGCGGTGCCTGCTGGCCCGCCAACTGGTGCATCAGCGCCACGTGTTGCAGCAGTCCGGCGATGCCCTCGGCGCGCTCCTCGGCCCGCATGCCGTAGCCCTGGGTGCAGGAGAACGAGGCGTTCGGGAAGGTGCGGAGGATGAAGTCGCCGGGGTAGCCGCCGGGCAGCAGCGCCGACCGCAGATCGGTGTGCAGCGCGCGGACCGCCGAGGGGTGCACGCCCAGCCGCTGCAGCTCGTCGTGGAGCTGGTACTCGGCGGGCGGCTGTCCGGGCGCCGAGACGCGGGCGAGGCTGGTCTCCTCGCCGGTCGACGGGTCGGGGTAGGTCGCGACGGCGGTGTTGCCGGGGCCGGTGACCGGTGGCTCGGCGGGGGCCGCCGGAGCCGCGCCGCCCGCGGTGCCGTGCTTCTGCTGATACATCCGGACGACCTCGTCGACCGGTACGGACGGCCACACCGTCAGCTCGCCGGACGCCCGGTCGACGACCCCGCAGGCCGCGCCGACCTCGGCGGGCGGACGCCGCTGCCCGGTCTGCGGGTCGACCTCCGGGGGCGGCGGTACGGCCCACACCACCCAGCCGAGGTCGAACTCCCGCATGGCCACCTCGCGCGCAGGACCCTGATGTCCCTCGGGGTTGAGCCAGCGGGCGGCGGTGGCGTGTGCCTGCGCCTGGTTGATCACGAGTGGTCTCCTTCGAGGCCGTCGGAAGCGTCGGAGTCGGCGGCGCCGGTGCGCTGGGCCGGCACGGTGGGGGCGGCCGGGGGAGCCGCGGCGAGGATCTGCCGGGCGGTCACCCCGCGCGCGGTGGCGACGACGAGCACCCCGTCGGGCGAGAGGTCGGCGCCGGTGAGCGGGGTGTCCGAGAGCAGCGCGGCCACCACCTCCTGGCCGGTGCGGGCCCAGACCCGCAGATAGTCGGCGCCCCGGCTGAAGCCGAACGGCGCCGCCGCCCTCGCCTCGTCGGAGGGCAGCCGCACCTGCGCCGGGTCGGCGTCGACGAATCCGGGCCGCAGCAGGTCGTGCACGAGCAGTGCGGAGTCGCCGGCCTCGGAGGCGTCGCCGCCGGGGCCGGGCACCGTACGGGAGCCGGGGGTGCCCTCGGGGACCACGAAGGCGGCGACGGGGCGGGGCGCGGTGGTGGCGGAGGCCGGTGCTTCCCCGGCGGCCCCCTCCGCCCCGGCGGCGCCCCCGCTCGCCGGGGGCAGGGAACCGGTGGTCACGGCGCGGACGCCGGCCAGCGGCACGCTCCACAGCGTGCGCCACGGCAGTGCGAAGCCGAGGGTGTGCAGCGCCTCCGCGTACGGCAGCAGACCGTCCTCGACGAACGCGGTCTCCAGGAACGCCGCCCGCATCCCGGCCGGGGCCTGCGAGCGGGTCAGCAGCGGAGCGGTGCGCAGGTACGTACGGGCCGGTGCGCCCAGCTGTTCGAGCGGTACGGCCCCGATGGCGGCCCGCAGTGTCACCGGGTCGGCGTGCGCGAACAGGCCCGGGTCGGTCAGGAGTTGGGGGAGCAGGCCGGCTTCGAGGGTGTGGGCCGCGAGATGGTCGCGGAGGTACGGGTCGGCGCGGGACCAGTCCTGCTGCGGCACCGCTTCCAGCAGCTCCATGGCGATCCTGGTCTGGGCGTCCCGGACGTCCGGCAGACCGGCGCGGATCTCCTCGGCGAGCGCCGGGTGCGCAAGCCGCAGCAGCGTACGGCCGCCCTCGGCCCCGGCCTCGTTCCCGGCCGTCGCGTCGTCCGTGTCCCCATCGGCTTCCTCGTCCGCGTCCGCCGGATCGACGACCTGGAGGAACGGCGCGGTCAGCAGCATGCCGTCGGCGAGCTCCTGGCCCATGTCCCGTTCGGCCACGGCGTTCACCAGCGCACCCCACAACGCGACGGGCAGCCCCTCGCCCTCCGCGAGCGCGAGCGGTGCCAGCAGCAGCCGCAGGGTCTGCGGATCGGCGCCCAGCCGGCGGGCGTGCAGATCGACGGCCGCACCGATGCTGCCGGGCAGCAGCGACTCGTCCGCCGGGTCGAAGCCCTCGGGCTGCATCAGCAGCGACTGCACGGCGAGCTGGACGGTCAGCCGGTTGCCGTCCGCGCGCCGGGCGAGGGCCTCGGCGAGCGGACGCCGTACGGCCGGGTCGGTGGTGAAGGGGAGGTCCGGCGCCCCGGCCTCGGGGTCGAGCGCGGTCGTGGCGTGCAGCACCAGCCCCTCGGGGTCGGCCCACTCGGGCGCGTCGAGGTCGATGATCTGCGCCTGGCCGGGCGGCAGCGACTCGGCCAGCTCCGCGGCCAGTTCGCGCGGCACATCGGCGACCAGCTGCACCGACTCGGTGGCGGCGAGCGGCTTGAGCACCTCCCGTACGAGACGGGCCGGCTCCTGCGCGGCACGTACCGGGCCGGCCCGGTCGACGTCCGGCACCACAATCGTCACCGGCTCTTCACGAGCGGCGAGTTCGGGGAAGATGTCTTCGCTGCGGCTCGCGCTCAGTCCGAAATGATCGGCGATGAGCCACAACAGCTGTGCCGCGGTGCGCCCCGCCGGGTTCGGCACGGCGGGGGCCGGGAGGTCCGGGGGCACGGTCGCCGGGTCCAGGTCACCCAGCGGCAGCCGCTTGCGGTAGCCGGGGTCGCACAACATCAGGAAGCCGGTGACCAGGCGCGAGCGCCCGCTGCCCGGGTCTCCGGTGAGCACGATGACGCGCGGGGCGCCGGGCCACCGCATCCGCCAGGCCGAGAGCGCGCGGAGCACCGCGGTGCGGCCGCCGACGTACGGATGAGGTGCGTATCCGGCCGCTGCGGAGTTTCCTTCGGCTGAGGCGCTCATGGCTTCCCCGTCCCCCATCAATCCCGCCTCCACTTTTGTGGATTCCTGCGTGTACCGGCCCGATCCTATGATCCGGATCGCGGGCCCGGGACGCTGCGGGGGGTGGCTGTGCCGGAACTGGAACACGCAGGCCGGGCGCCTTGCCGGGGGACGGTGCCAGATGATTCCCGGGACGCCCGTTAAGTGAGGTGTCCCTGTGGTGTGGTGTGGAGAAAACGGGAATGCCGTGTGCGGTCCTGTGCGGAAAGGAAGCAGATCCGCCGGGTGAATCCGGCGGCGGATCTGCTTTCTTCCGTTATCGGCGCCGAGGCCCCGCAGGCGCTGTTGCCGCTATGAACTCTTTGAACGGATTTCGGCGGCGGAAAGCGCACCGGCCCGCCGCACTCCGGGCCCGGGGCGCGCACCGCCGCCCGGCGCCGCCCACCGCCCACGCGGGGATCGGATCAGCCCCGGTGCCCGCCGCCCCGGCCGCGCCGCGGGGCGGTCACGATGTCGCCCGACGGGCCGTCACGGTCGGCGCGCTCCGCGTCCTCCTTGGCCTCCTGCTCCTTCTGCCAGGCGGCGAACTTCGCGCGCGACTCCTCGCGCTCCTCCATGGTCTGGTCCTCCGCGGCCCGCCGGATCTCGTTCATCCGGTCGCCCAGCGCGTCCATGTACCCCGGCGTCTGGATCGCGTCCTTCATGCCGATACGGCCGGAGAGCACCTCCTGGGCCATCTCCTGGAGCTTGCCGCCGACATTGGGGTTGTCCGCCAGGACCTTCAGCGCCTTACGCAGCCGGTGCGCCTGCTCCTCGTCCTGGGCGACGTCCATCAGGTCCTCGTCCTGGATCTGCCGCTCGTTGTTCATCCCTGCCCCCTTGAACGTGATGGCACAGCAACCGCGTGTGCTGCACCGGCGTCCTGGAGTCTAATGACGGGTGTGAACAGGTCGTCAAGGCGGAGGTTGTCGGTATTGCCGCATATTGCTCCGTATGCATTCCGCAGTTCGCCGCCGGTGCGCTCCGGAGCGGCCTTTGGTCCTATTGCGGGTGTGCTAGACCTGAGGCGATGTTGGCAGGCAGCTGTCATTCAATTCGGGGAGAAATGATGTCCGACGAAGTCCGGCTCAGTACCGAGGAGTTGCACAAGCTCGGTGCGACCTTCGAGATTCGCGCGGAAGAACTGAGCCGGCAACTGGCCGCATTCAGACGACGGGCCGCCGCCGAGGCCCTGCGAGACGGCTTCGGCGACGACGAGGAGGCCCGGCCGTTCCGTGAGCTGTACGAGCAGGCCGAGCACGCGCTCGTCCAGCTTCAGCAGCGGCTCGCCGAGGTCGGCGGGGGACTCAAGGAGACCGTCGTGAACACCAGGGCGGCCGAGGAAGAGCTGGTCGAGATGATGCGGAGCGTCAAGTGAGCGAGCGACGCAATCCCGAGGCCCTGCACGAGGCGGCGGCCGGCTGGCGGGAGATGGGCAAGCACCTCGACGGCCTGGTCCGCGACCTGGACCGGCATGTCGGCACCGCCGCCGCGGCCAACTGGCACGGCCCGGCCGGCGAGGCCTTCGCGGGGGAGTGGCACCGCCTCAAGCGGTCCGTCGACGACTCCCTGCCGGCCTTCGAACTGGCCGCCGCCGACCTGGAGAACGCGGCCGCCGCGCCCCCCGAGGACAAGGGCGGCGAGGGACACCACGCCGCGCCGCCGGTGAACGACTCCGCCGGCTCCTCGTCGTCCGGCACCCAGGTCGCCTACGGCTTCATGGCGCTCGGCCAGCTCGCCAACGGCCTCGGCGGCGCGTTCGGCAAACGCGGCGGGGGCGGCGGCTCGTCACGGGGACCGGCCGTACGCCACACCTGGGAGACCTCCACCGCCGCGCAGGGGCCCGACCCGTTCGGACCGGCGAAGGACGGCGACGCCAGGACGCGGGGTGGCGAGGGCATCGCCAAGGGCGTACGGACCCGGTCGGGCGGTGCGGAGCCGGCCGCGGACGAGACCCCGAAGGCCGGGCGGGAGAAGAAGGGGACGGCCGCCAGGACCGGCGCAGCCGTCACCGCCACCACCGGCGACGCCAAGGGCACCCCTGCCAAGGCCGCTCCCGCGTCCGGCGGCGAGGCTCCCGGCCAGCCCGGCCCGGACGTCACCCAGCACGGCGCGTTCGGCTGACAGCGGCCGGGCCGGGCGCCCGGTAACGGCGCGGACGCACCGCGCGCCGACAAAAACGGCGGTGGGGCGCCCCTCCCAGGAGGGACGCCCCACCGCCGTGGTGTTTCCGGCCGGTCAGCCGCTGTTCGCCGGCAGCCAGCCCGTCTGGACCAGCTGCGCACCGCGCTTGCGCGTGATGAACATGGCCCGACCGGGCGTCAGGCTCTGGCCCTTGATGTTGCCCATCAGCGGACCCTCGGCCGGGTCGGCGGACAGGATCAGACCCTGCGCACCGAGCTCCTTGGTGCGCTGCATCACGGGCTCGAAGGACGACCGTCCGGCACCCGACGAGCTGCGCGCGATGATCAGACGCAGACCCAGGTCACGGGCGAACGGCAGGTACTCCAGCAGCGGCTGCAGCGGGTTGCCGCTGCTGGTCGCCACCAGGTCGTAGTCGTCCACGATGACGAACGCGTCCGGCAGGTCGTACCAGCTGCGGTTGCGCAGCTGCTCCGGCGTGACGTCCGGGCCCGGCATCCGCCGGCCCAGCGAACCGGCCAGACCGGAGATGACCTCCTGCAACTGCGGCCCCGCGGCACAGTACTTGTACATGTGGCTCTCGGGGATCTCGCCGAGCAGCGCGCGCCGGTAGTCGGAGACCACCATCAGCGCCTTGTCGGACGGGTACCGCTCGGCGATCTGCTTGGCCAGCAGACGCAGCAGCGAGGACTTGCCGGACTCGCTCTCGCCGTAGACGACCAACAGCGGGTCGGTCTCGAAGTCGATGAACGCCGGCGACAGCGTGGTCTCGTCGACACCGATCGCGATGCCGTGCTGCGGGTAGTCGTTGCCCTTGGGCAGCTCGTTGACGTGCAGCATCGTGGGCAGCATCCGCACGGCGGGGGCGGGCTCGCCCTGCCAGTGCTCGCTGACCGTCGACACCAGGTTCGCGATGCCGTCGCTGAGCGTCTCCGGGTCGCTCATCCCGTCCAGCCGCGGCAGCGCACCCAGGAAGTCGAGCTTCTCGGGCGACATACCGCGACCGGGCTTGCCCATCGGCACGTTCTCCGCGCGCTTGCGGTCGAACTCCGACTCCATCGGGTCACCCAGGCGCAGCTCGACGCGGTTGAGCAGCTGGTCGCGCAGCGCGGGACGCACCTCGGTGTAGCGCGCGCCGGCGATGATCAGGTGGACACCGAAACCGAGACCCCGGGCGGCGATGTCCAGGATCACCGGGTCCATCTGCTCGTAGTCGGTCTTGAACGTCGCCCAGCCGTCGATGACCAGGAAGACGTCGCCCCACTTCTGGTCGGGGTAGGCGCCCGACGCCCGCCGCTGGCGGTAGGTCGAGATCGAGTCGATGCTGTTGGCCCGGAAGAACTCCTCACGCTCGTTGAGGATGCCGACGACCTCGGAGACCGTACGGCGCACCTTCTCGGCGTCCAGACGCGAGGCGACCCCACCGACGTGCGGCAGACCCTCCAGGGTCAGCATGCCGCCGCCACCGAAGTCGAGGCAGTAGAACTGCACCTCGGCCGGGGTGTGGGTGAGCGCGAACGAGGCGATGGCGGCCCGGATCAGCGTGGACTTACCGGACTGCGGACCACCCACGACCAGGCCGTGACCGGCACCGGCGGAGAAGTCCAGGTACATCACGTCACGCCGCTGCTCGAACGGCTTGTCCACCAGCGCGACCGGCACCACGAGCTTGCCGAGCGCGGTGTACTCCGCCGCGTGCACGCCCCGTTCGGGGGTGACCGCGAGGGTGGGCAGCAGCTGGTTGACGGTGGGCGCCTCGTCCAGCGGGGGCAGCCACACCTGGTGCGCCGGCGGGCCCTGGCCCTGCATCCGCTGCACCATCACGTCCAGCACGGTGTCGGCCAGCGCGTCGTCGATCTCCGGCTCGGCCGCCTCGACGGCGATCGGCTCCTCGACGATCTGCTCGGCGACCGGGGCCGCGGTGAACGGCACCGGCATCCGCGTCGACCGGCCACCGGAACCGCTCCGCCCGCCGCCGCCCGGGCCGCGGTAGGTACCGGACACGTACGCGGCCTTGAACTGGACCATCGTCTCGGTGTCGTACTTCAGGATGCCGGAACCGGGGACGTTCGGCAGGTGGTAGGCGTCCGGCACTCCGATCGCGGTCCGCGACTCGGCCGCGGAGAACGTCCGCAGACCCAGCCGGTAGGACAGGAAGGTGTCCAGACCGCGCAGCTTGCCCTCTTCCAGACGCTGCGAGGCGAGCAGCATGTGCACACCCATCGATCGGCCGATCCGGCCGATCTGGATGAACATCTCGATGAAGTCGGGCTTGGCGGCGAGCAGCTCGGAGAACTCGTCGATGATCATCACCAGGGACGGCAGCGGGTCCAGCGGGGCACCCGCGGCACGCGCCTTCTCGTAGTCGGTGATGTTGGCGTAGTTGCCCGCGGAGCGCAGCAGCTCCTGACGGCGCTGGAGTTCACCGGTGATCGAGTCCCGCATGCGGTCGATCAGTGTGACGTCCTCACCGAGGTTGGTGATGACCGCCGCGACGTGCGGCATCTCCGACATACCGGTGAAGGTGGCGCCACCCTTGAAGTCCGCGAGGATGAAGTTGAGCGTCTCGGAGGAGTGGGTGACCGCCAGGGCGAGCACCAGGGTGCGCAGCACCTCGGACTTACCCGAACCGGTCGCACCGACACAGAGACCGTGCGGGCCCATGCCCTGCTGCGAGGCCTCCTTGATGTCGAGCATGACCGGCTGGCCGTCGCGGTCGACACCGATCGGGACGCGCAGCCGCTCGGCCAGCGTCCGCGGCCGCCAGGTGCGCGCCACGTCCAGGGCACCGGCGTCGCCGATGTTGAGCAGGTCGGTGAAGTCCAGGGCGGACAGCAGCGGTTCCTCGCCGTCGGCACCGGCACCCGCCCGCAGCGGGGCCAGCTGGCGGGCCAGCGCCTCCGACTCGGGGATCGACAGGGTGTCGCAGACACCGTGGTAGACCGCGCCGCTGGCCGACTCCAGCACCAGCTTGCCCGGCTGGACCTGCACGGCCAGCCCGCCCCGGATCTCGTCCAGATCGCCCGGCACGACCTCCAGGATGGTGACGCCCTGGAGGCCCTCGGCCCCGGCGATCACCGAGTCCATCGGCACGTCGCCGCCGTCCAGCACGATCACCACGTGCGGGGAGTCGGTCACCGGAGTGCCCTGCGGGTTGAAGCGGCCGCGGCCGTCCAGCTCGTCCGCGAGCAGCTCCTCGACCTCACCGAGGTCACCGACGACCAGCCGGCGCGACCCGGCGCCGTCCGTGCTCTTGTCCTGCACGTGCGGCAGCCACTTGGTCCACTCCCACTCCGCCTGCGCACCGGGCGCGGCGACGACCGCCACCGCCAGGTCCTCGGGCGAGTGCAGGGTGCACAGCTGGGCGAGGATGGCACGCGAGGCGCCGTAGACCGTGTCCGGGTCACCGGAGACGGTCAGGTGGTAGAAGGCGCGCAGCGAGACCGCGAGCGGCAGGTTGTCCAAGTGCCCGTGCTTGTCGAGGAATTCCTTCATCGCATGCGCGGTGAGCGGCTCCAGCTCGTCGACCGGAGCGGTCTCCGGGGCCCGCAGCGGGGTGGCCAGCTGCTGCGGCCCGAGCCCCAGCCGTACCTGTCCGAAGTCCGGATCGGTCGACCGCCGTTCCCACACCCGCTTGCCCTCGGCCACGACGGCCCACAACTGGCTCGGGTCGGGGTGGGTGAACAGCTGGGCGTCCCGCTGCTTACGTGCGGTGCGCCGTACCTCTTTTCGCTTCTGCGTAAGGTACTTGAGGTAATCCTGGCGCTCTTGGAGCATTTGCCCGGAAGGCCCTTGCCGAGCCTTGACGATCTGCACGATCGCCATTGCCAGAGTGGACGCCACCATAAAGCCGCCCATGATTTTCATGAACGGCTGATTGCCCATGAACAAGAATCCCGCCGAGGACGCCATGCCCATCATGGGCATAAGGGTCATCAGCATGTTCTCTGATTCGCCCTCACGCGGAAGCTCCGGAGGTGCCTCGAGTGTCACCTCCTCCGAGGGGACTTCGGGTGGCAGCGCGCGGGGCGGGCGCTTGACGATGACAACGCTCACCGAGGCATCAGTCCTTCATGCATCTCGCAGTCTCGGACCGCCCCCGTTGGATTCGACGGTCCCCCGAGCCAAGTACGTGGCCCGACGCAGGCGTTGATCCTACTGTTAACCGCCGAGCCTCGGGGCGGGTGGGGCGGCCGCCGAATTGGACGGTACGCTGACGCCTCGCGAGCGCGCCACAGCCCCGTAGAGACGGCTCTATATATAGGGCGCGCGAAGCGACAAAACGCCCAACGGATAGGGGGAACCGCCAGGTGAGCACGAGCACTGGCACCGGCTTTTGCCGGGTCACAGTCGCCGCGCCGGATGCACGGATCGACGTGGCTCTGCCGGAAGACGTCGCACTCGTGGACATTTATCCGGAGATTCTGCGGCTCTCCGGCCAGTCCCAGGCGGAGGGCGCCCCGACCGGCTATCACCTAGTGCGCCGCGACGGCACGGTTCTTGACGCCGGGCAGTCGCTCGCACAGCAGCAGATCCTCGACGGCGACCTCCTTCTCCTGAAGCCGTTCGCCGAGTCGCTGCCGCTCCCGGTCTTCGACGACGTCTCCGACGCCGTCGCCTCCGCGGTCAAGCGCAACCGCAGCCGCTGGAGCGACGACCTCATGCACGTCGTCGGCCTGAGCGCCGGTGTGCTCCTGCTCGTCATGATGGCGTTCGCCCTGTGGTTCTCGAACCCCGCCGAGCGCGACATGCACCGGCTGCCCGGCATCATCGCCGGCGTCGTCGGCATCGTCCTGGTCGCGCTCGCCGGCGTCCGCGCCCGCGTCTACGACGACCACGGCTCCTCCATCGCGCTGGGCCTGGCCGCGCTCCCGCACCTGCTGCTCGCCGGCTCCGGGATCTTCCCCGCGGAGGAGGGCGGCCCCGGCCGGCTGCACCTCCTCGTCGGCTGTGTGACCGTACTGATCGCCTCGGCGCTCCTGGTGGTCCTGCTGCCGCGCGGTGACGCACCCTTCGTCGCCGCCGCGTTCCTCTCCGCCATGGGCACCCTCGCGGTCTTCGCCGCGATCCTCACCGACGCCGCCCCCAGCAAGGTCGCCGCCGTCACCGCCGTCGTCGCCATCGCCCTGGTCGCCTGGCTGCCCGGCCTCTCCGCCCGCTTCGCCCGGCTGCCCATCGGCTACAAGTCGCCCGACCAGATCGCCAAGGGCTCCTACGACAACAGCGGCGAGACCGAGTCCGTCGACTTCGTCAAGATCGGCAACCAGGCCAAGCGCGGCCACGAGCTGCTGCTCGGCCTCGTCGCCGGCTGCTCCGCCCTGGTCGTCGGCTCGGCCGGTGTGGTCCTCGGCTTCTCCGACAACACGTGGGCGCAGCTGCTGGCGCTGGCCGCGGGCATCACGATCATGCTGCGGGCCCGGCTCTTCGACTACACCGCGCAGGTCGCCTGCCTGACCATCGCGGGCATCCTCACGATCGTCCTGCTGATCCTGGGCCTCACCCTGAACCCGCCGCTGGACATCTTCGTCGACCTGGCCAAGTTCCAGGACTCCGGACCGCTGAACATCCGCACCGTCTGGTTCACCAGCAGCATCGCGGCGGGCGCCGCCCTCCTGGTGGGTGTCGGCCTGGTCGTCCCGCGCAAGGGCGTCACCCCCTTCTGGGGCCGGATCTTCGACCTCTTCGACGGTCTGATCCTGCTGTCCCTGGTGCCGCTGTGCCTGGCGGTCCTGGACGTGTACGCCACGGTCCGCGGCCTCACCAGCAGCAGCTAGCCCCCGGCGCACCGGCCCTTTCCACGGCCCCCCGACCAGCCGGTCGGGGGGCCGTCGCCAGCTGGTACGCTGTGTGACGGCCCGGTCGAGTCATCCAAGATTCCCTGTGAAGCAAACCAGGGGCGCTCACGGGCCGAAACCAAGAGGAGTACCGCGTGTCGCTCGACGCCGCTACCAAGAAGCAGATCATGGCCGAGTTCGCCACCAAGGAGGGTGACACCGGTTCCCCCGAGGTTCAGGTCGCGATGCTCTCCCGTCGCATCTCGGACCTGACCGAGCACCTCAAGACCCACAAGCACGACCACCACTCCCGCCGTGGTCTGCTGCTGCTCGTCGGCCAGCGCCGCCGCCTGCTGCAGTACCTGGCGAAGAAGGACATCACGCGCTTCCGTGCGCTGGTCGAGCGCCTGGGCATCCGCCGCGGCGCGGCGGGCGCCAAGTAAGACGCCGTAGAGGGAGCGGTTCCCACCGGGGGCCGCTCCCTTTGCCATACGCACCGGACTCCGTCCCGCCGCGAGGTGGACGGAAGCTTTGTAGTCTGGTGCCATATCGCAAAAAGCGAATGCGGTAGGAGCGCCACCTGGCCGCCGGTCCTCGGTAGTGGCCCCCGGAAGATCCACGGAGACCCGTGGTCACTGCTCCGGGTGCTTCGATCGAAGACCGGCCCGTACCGGCGCTCCACCGACGACGGTCCCCTGCCACACGGGCAGCGGACACATATGAGGAGATATTCCTGGTGGAGAACGAGACCCACTACGCCGAGGCCGTGATCGACAACGGTTCCTTCGGCACCCGCACCATCCGCTTCGAGACGGGCCGCCTGGCCAAGCAGGCCGCCGGTTCCGCCGTGGCGTACCTGGACGACGACACCATGGTGCTGTCGGCCACCTCCGCTTCCAAGACCCCGAAGGACCAGCTGGACTTCTTCCCGCTGACCGTCGACGTCGAGGAGCGGATGTACGCAGCCGGGAAGATCCCCGGCTCCTTCTTCCGCCGTGAGGGCCGCCCCTCCGAGGACGCGATCCTCACCTGCCGGCTGATCGACCGGCCGCTGCGCCCCTCCTTCAAGAAGGGCCTGCGCAACGAGATCCAGATCGTCGAGACGGTCATGGCGCTCAACCCCGACCACCTCTACGACGTGGTCGCGATCAACGCCGCCTCCTGCTCCACGCAGCTGGCCGGTCTGCCCTTCTCCGGCCCCGTCGGCGGCACCCGTGTCGCGCTGATCAACGGCCAGTGGGTGGGCTTCCCGACCCACACCGAGCTCGAGGACGCCGTCTTCGACATGGTCGTGGCCGGCCGCGTCCTCCCGGACGGCGACGTCGCGATCATGATGGTCGAGGCCGAGGCCACCGAGAAGACCATCCAGCTGGTCAAGGACGGCGCCGAGGCCCCGACCGAAGAGGTCGTCGCCGCCGGTCTGGAAGCCGCCAAGCCCTTCATCAAGGTGCTGTGCAAGGCCCAGTCGGACCTCGCGGCCAAGGCCGCCAAGCCCGTCGGCGAGTTCCCGATCTTCCTCGACTACCAGGACGACGTCCTGGAGGCCCTCACCAAGGCCGTCAAGGACGAGCTCTCCCAGGCGCTGACCATCGCCGGCAAGCAGGAGCGCGAGAACGAGCTGGACCGCGTCAAGGGTCTGGCCGCCGAGAAGCTGCTGCCGGAGTTCGAGGGCCGCGAGAAGGAGATCTCCGCCGCGTACCGCTCGCTGACCAAGACCCTGGTCCGTGAGCGCGTCATCAAGGAGAAGAAGCGCATCGACGGCCGCGGCGTCACGGACATCCGTACGCTCGCCGCCGAGGTCGAGGCCATCCCGCGGGTGCACGGCTCCGCCCTGTTCGAGCGTGGCGAGACCCAGATCCTGGGCGTCACCACCCTCAACATGCTCCGCATGGAGCAGCAGCTGGACACCCTCTCCCCGGTGACCCGCAAGCGCTACATGCACAACTACAACTTCCCGCCGTACTCCGTCGGTGAGACCGGCCGTGTGGGCGCCCCCAAGCGCCGCGAGATCGGCCACGGTGCGCTCGCCGAGCGCGCCATCATGCCGGTCCTGCCGACCCGCGAGGAGTTCCCCTACGCGATCCGCCAGGTCTCCGAGGCGCTGGGCTCCAACGGCTCGACCTCCATGGGCTCGGTCTGCGCCTCGACCATGTCGCTGCTGAACGCCGGTGTGCCCCTCAAGGCCCCGGTCGCCGGTATCGCCATGGGCCTGATCTCCCAGGAGATCGACGGCCAGACCCACTACGTCGCCCTCACCGACATCCTCGGTGCGGAGGACGCCTTCGGTGACATGGACTTCAAGGTCGCCGGCACCAAGCAGTTCGTGACCGCGCTGCAGCTCGACACCAAGCTCGACGGCATCCCCGCCTCGGTCCTGGCCGCCGCGCTGAAGCAGGCCCGCGACGCCCGTCTGCACATCCTCGATGTGATGAACGAGGCCATCGACGTTCCGGACGAGATGTCCCCGAACGCCCCGCGGATCATCACCGTCAAGATCCCGGTGGACAAGATCGGTGAGGTCATCGGCCCCAAGGGCAAGATGATCAACCAGATCCAGGAGGACACCGGCGCCGACATCACGATCGAGGACGACGGCACGATCTACATCGGTGCCGCCGACGGTCCGGCCGCCGAGGCCGCCCGCGCCACGATCAACGGCATCGCCAACCCGACCATGCCGGAGGTCGGCGAGCGCTACCTGGGCACGGTCGTCAAGACCACGACCTTCGGTGCGTTCGTCTCCCTGCTCCCGGGCAAGGACGGCCTGCTGCACATCTCGCAGATCCGCAAGCTCGCCGGTGGCAAGCGCGTGGAGAACGTCGAGGACGTGCTCGCGGTCGGTGCCAAGGTCCAGGTCGAGATCGCCGAGATCGACCAGCGCGGCAAGCTCTCCCTGATCCCGGTGATCGAGGAAGAGGATGCGGCCGGGGACACGAAGGACGACGCCGCCAAGTGACGTCCCGTACGCACACGACGACGGCCCGCACCTCCACGGAGGGGCGGGCCGTCGCCCGTACCCAAACGCTTCTCAAGGGCACCGCTGGTGCCGGCGAGGTCCGCCGGACCACCCTGCCCGGCGGTCTGCGCATCGTCACCGAGACGCTTCCGACGGTCCGCTCCGTCACCTTCGGGATCTGGGCGAACGTCGGTTCCCGTGACGAGACCCCGTCGCTGAACGGCGCCACGCACTACCTGGAACACCTGCTCTTCAAGGGCACCGAGCGGCGCAGCGCACTGGACATCTCCGCCGCGGTCGACGCGGTCGGCGGTGAGATGAACGCCTTCACCGCGAAGGAGTACACCTGCTACTACGCGCGGGTGCTGGACACCGATCTGCCGCTCGCCATCGACGTGGTGTGCGACATGCTCACCGGCTCGCTGGTGGAGGCCGAGGACGTGGACGCCGAGCGCGGCGTCATCCTCGAAGAGATCGCGATGACCGAGGACGACCCGGGCGACTGTGTGCACGACCTGTTCGCGCACACCATGCTCGGTGACACCCCGCTCGGCCGCCCGGTCCTGGGCACCGTCGACACCGTCAACGCCCTCACCCCCGAGCGCATCCGCCGCTTCTACAAGAAGCACTACGACCCCACCCACCTCGTCGTCACGGCCGCCGGCAACATCGACCACGCCAAGGTCGTCCGCCTGGTCCGCCGCGCCTTCGAGCAGGCCGGGGCCCTGGACCGGACGGACGCCGTCCCGATGGCGCCGCGCTCCGGCAGCCGTGCCCTGCGCACCGCCGGCCGCGTCGAACTGCTCAACCGCAAGACCGAGCAGGCCCATGTGATCCTCGGGATGCCCGGGATGGCGCGCAACGACGACCGGCGCTGGGCGATGGGCGTGCTGAACACCGCCCTGGGCGGCGGGATGAGCTCCCGCCTCTTCCAGGAGATCCGCGAGAAGCGCGGCCTGGCCTACAGCGTGTACTCGTACACCTCGGGCTTCGCCGACTGCGGACTGTTCGGCGTCTACGCCGGCTGCCGCCCCAGCCAGGTGCACGACGTCCTCAAGATCTGCCGCGACGAACTCGACCAGGTGGCCTCGCACGGCCTCACCGACGACGAGATCCGCCGCGCGATCGGCCAGCTGCGCGGCTCCACCGTCCTCGGCCTGGAGGACAGCGGCGCGCTGATGCACCGCCTCGGCAAGAGCGAGCTGTGCTGGGGCGAGCAGATGTCGGTCGACGACATGCTGGCCCGGATCGCGGCCGTCACCCCGGACGAGGTGCGCGAGGTGGCCCGGGACATCCTGGGCACCCGCCCGTCGCTGTCCGTCATCGGCCCGCTGAAGGAACGGCAGGCGGCCCGGCTGGACGACGTCGTCGCCTAGGCCCGCCGCGATACCACCAAGAGAGAGACGGGAAACGATGAGCAAGCTGCGCGTGGCCGTACTGGGAGCCCAGGGGCGCATCGGCTCCGAGGCCGTACGGGCCGTCGAGGGCGCCGAGGACATGGAGCTGGTCGCGGGCCTCGGCCGGGGCGACAAGCTGGAGACGCTGGTCGAGGCCGGCGCCCAGGTCGTGGTCGAGCTGACCAACCCCGGCGCGGTGATGGGCAACCTCGACTTCTGTGTGCGGCACGGGATTCACGCGGTGGTCGGCACGACCGGGTGGACCGATGAGCGCCTCGCGCAGCTGCGCACCTCGCTCGCCGCCTCGCCCGGGGCGGGCGTGCTCATCGCCCCGAACTTCTCCATCGGCGCGGTGCTGACCATGCGGTTCGCCCAGCAGGCGGCCCGCTTCTTCGAGTCGGCCGAGGTCGTCGAGCTGCACCACCCGAAGAAGGCGGACGCCCCGTCCGGCACCGCCGCCCGCACCGCCCAGCTGATCGCCACGGCCCGGGAGGAGGCCGGCTGCGCCCCGCAGCCGGACGCCACCAGCACCGCGCTGGACGGCGCCCGCGGCGCGGACGTGGACGGCGTGCCCGTGCACTCCGTACGGCTGCGCGGTCTGCTGGCCCACCAGGAGGTGCTCTTCGGCGGGGAGGGCGAGACCCTCACCATCCGCCATGACTCCCTCCACCACAGCAGCTTCATGCCGGGCATCCTGCTCGGTGTGCGCCGGGTGGTGAACACCCCGGGCCTGACCGTCGGCCTGGAAAACTTCCTCGACCTGGGCTGACGGACATGGGCGGAAAGATCACGTACTTCTTCCTCGCCACCGTGCTGGTCCTGGTGTTCGGCGTGGTGGCGCTGGAGGGCGTACTCCTCCTGCTGACCGGCGAGCCGGCCGCCATGGGCATGGGGGCGGTGGCCTTCCTGCTGCCATGCGTCGGCGGCTGGTTCCTCTGGCACAACACCCGCTTCGCCCGCGACGCCCACCGGCTGTCGCGGGTGCTGGAGGCCGAGGGCGGGCTGCCCGCCGACGAGCTCCAGCGCACCCCCGGCGGCCGGATCGACCGGGACGCGGCCGACGCGGTCTTCGCCCGGCGGCAGGCCGAGACGGAGGAAGCCCCCGGCGACTGGCGTACGTGGTTCCGGCTCGCGGTCGCCTACCACGACGCCCGCGACACCCCGCGCGCCCGCAAGGCGATGCAGCGCGCCATCGCCCTGCACGACGACAAGCCCGTCCCGGCCGCCTGACCCGTCCGGCGGATCAGGACCGGACCGGTCCTGACCCGCGGAGCGCGCGATGTCCGGCATCCAGGGCGGACGAGCGCCCGGGACTCAGCCGCGGTACTCCGCCGCCCAGGCCTCCAGTACGTCCGCGGCCCGCTCGAAGGCCTCCGGGCGGGACAGGAAGTCACCGTTGTGGTCGGTGACCAGGGTCCGCAACGGCTCGCCCCCGGTCCGCTCGACGATCAGGGCCTGGCCCTGCACCGTCCGCGGCAGCCCCAGCCAGCGCACCGGCTGCTGGCGGGTGCGCACCGAGGCGACGGCGCTCCACGGCTCGGTCGCCGTACGCAGCAGGTTCACCTGCCGCAGCCCCTGCGCGCTGACCCACAGGCCGACGCGCAGCAGCCGCAGAGCGAGGGCGATCACCAGCGCCCCGACGAGCGCGCAGACCGCGGCGCCGGGCAGCGAGCCGGCCATCGCGATGATCATCGCGGAGAGCAGCACGAACGAGGCGAGCAGCAAAAACACCGCCGCCGCCCCTACCCGCCACGGTCCGGGGCGGTAGGGACGGCGCCAGTGGTCGGGCTCGTCATGCGGAAGTGCGACGGTCTCCGCGGCACCGGGGTCGAGGTCGAGGTCGCGGTCGGCCGTCAGAAAGGGCAGGGGCACGGCTGGTCCTCACTCATGGGCACGCTGACGGAAGCTGTGACCGGTGAGGTTATCGGGACCGGCGGAGCGGAACCACTTCATGGCACGCGCCGCCCGACCCGTTCAGCGATGCGCCTCGGACTGATGCACCCGGCTCGACCCGGAACTGTCCTGCTGCAGGGCGGGAACGCCGAACAGCAGGGCGCCGGCCAGGCCGCCCACGACTGTCAGCGTGATGAGAGACTGGCCGAGGAGCTGCGCGCGGGAAGCGCGCTGACGCGGCGGGGGAGTGACATTGCTGCGGAACCGGTCTGCCTCGGCAACGAAGGCGAACGGGACGGGCTCTCGCCGGCGGAACATGAGCGGGCTCTCCTAGGAACCTCGAGGTGGGCACTGTCACAGGGTTAGACGTCTCAGGCGTCCGGTTGGTGCCCGTTTTCAGGGACTTCTGTGAAAAATATCAAGCGCCGCCCCGTGGGCTGCTATGGAGCGCCCGTTTTGCGGCTAACGCGGCATCACGTCGTCTTTCCCGGGCTGTCGGTGGCGGGCCGTAGGGTGGTCGCGCACGAGGAACGATTGGAAGGAACCGCCGGTGTCCCAGACCCCCGCCGAGAGCGCTGAGAGCCCCGACAGCGCAGCCGTCAGCTTCCGGAGCGAGGTGACGGTCGAGCTGGTCAAGCACAGCGCCGCGGACAGCGATGTGCTGTGGGCGGCCCGCGTCTCCACGGCCGGCGAGCAGTCCCTGGAGGAACTCCAGAAGGACCCGGAGCGCTCCAAGGGCTTGATCAACTACCTCATGCGGGACCGGCACGGCAGCCCCTTCGAGCACAACTCCATGACGTTCTTCATCAGCGCGCCGATCTTCGTCTTCCGCGAGTTCATGCGGCACCGCGTCGGCTGGTCGTACAACGAGGAGTCCGGCCGCTACCGTCAGCTGGACCCGGTCTTCTACGTCCCCGGCGAGTCCCGCAAGCTCGTCCAGCAGGGCCGCCCCGGCAAGTACGAGTTCGTCGACGGCACCCCGGCGCAGTACGAGCTCACCGGCCGCGTCATGGAGGACTCCTACCGCCGGGCCTACGAGGCCTACCAGGAGATGCTCGCCGCCGGCGTCGCCCGCGAGGTCGCCCGCGCGGTGCTCCCCGTCGGTCTGTTCTCGTCGATGTACGCGACCTGCAACGCCCGCTCCCTGATGCACTTCCTCGGTCTGCGCACCCAGCACGAGCAGGCGAAGGTGCCGTCGTTCCCGCAGCGGGAGATCGAAATGGTCGGCGAGCAGATGGAGGCCCACTGGGCGAAGCTCATGCCGCTCACGTACGGCGCATTCAATGCGAATGGCCGGATCGCTCCGTAAGGCCGCAGGTTGCGGGCCGTATACCGGAGCGCGCAGGACAGAAGTGCGAAGTGTCCGGATTGCGGCATTTTGAGAAGTTCATTTACGCTGAACAGACGGACCCGGCACTGCTTGAACCCCCGAGCAGGCAGTGCCGGTGTCCACATCCCTGCTCCCCAGAGGCGCATCTCGCGGTGAGCTACGAGTAGCGTGGGACCCATGGCTCCGACTTCCACACCGCAGACCCCCTTCGGGCGGGTGCTGACCGCCATGGTCACGCCGTTCACGGCGGATGGCGCTCTCGATCTCGACGGCGCGCAGCGGCTCGCCGCCCATCTGGTGGACGCCGGCAACGACGGCCTCGTCGTCAACGGCACCACCGGAGAGTCCCCGACCACCAGCGACGCGGAGAAAGCGCAGCTGGTCCGCGCGGTGGTCGATGCGGTGGGCGATCGGGCCTTCGTCGTCGCCGGAGCCGGCACCAACGACACCCGCCACAGCCTGGAGCTGGCCCGCGCCGCCCAGGACGCCGGGGCCCACGGCCTGCTCGCGGTGACGCCGTACTACAGCAAGCCCCCGCAGGAGGGCCTGCTCCGCCACTTCACGGCCATCGCGGACGCCACCGACCTCCCGGTGATGCTCTACGACATCCCGGGCCGCAGCGGTGTCCCGATCAACACCGAGACCATCGTCCGGCTCGCCGAACACCCGCGGATCGTCGCCAACAAGGACGCCAAGGGCGACCTCGGCCGCGCCAGCTGGGCCATCGCCCGCTCCAGCCTGGCCTGGTACAGCGGCGACGACATGCTGAACCTCCCGTTGCTCTCGGTCGGCGCAGTCGGCTTTGTCTCCGTGGTCGGCCATATCGTGACCCCCGAGCTGCGCGCCCTTCTGGACGCCCACCTCAACGGCGACGTCACCAAGGCCACCGAGATCCACCAGAAGCTGCTGCCCGTCTTCACCGGCATGTTCCGCACCCAGGGCGTCATCACGACCAAGGCCGCGCTCGGCCTCCAGGGGCTGCCTGCCGGACCGCTGCGGCTGCCGCTCGTGGAGCTCTCCCCCGAGGAGACCGAGCAGCTGACGCGCGATCTCGCCGCCGGCGGGGTACAGCTCTGATCACAGACTTCATAACTGAATACGGACCAACAACCGCCTTACAGCAAGTGCACGAATGTCATGCGCGCCACGTGCCCTCGACGGCAGCGTGGCGCGTGTGGTGAGGAGAGTCTTTTGAGTCATCCGCATCCTGAGCTCGGCGCCCCGCCGAAGCTTCCCAAGGGTGGCCTGCGTGTCACCCCCCTCGGCGGCCTGGGTGAAATCGGCCGCAACATGACGGTCTTCGAGTACGACGGCCGGCTGCTGATCGTCGACTGCGGAGTGCTCTTCCCCGAGGAGGAGCAGCCCGGAATCGACCTGATCCTTCCGGACTTCACGTCGATCAGGGACCGCCTCGACGACATCGACGGCATCGTGCTCACGCACGGCCACGAGGACCACATCGGTGGCGTCCCCTACCTCCTGCGCGAGAAGCCGGACATCCCCCTCATCGGCTCCAAGCTGACCCTCGCCCTCATCGAGGCCAAGCTCCAGGAGCACCGCATCCGCCCCTACACCCTCGAGGTGACCGAGGGGCACACCGAGCGGATCGGCTCGTTCGACTGCGAGTTCGTCGCGGTCAACCACTCGATCCCCGACGCCCTCGCGGTCGCCATCCGCACCCCCGCGGGCATGGTCGTCCACACCGGCGACTTCAAGATGGACCAGCTCCCGCTGGACCGCCGGCTGACGGACCTCCCCGCGTTCGCGCGGCTCGGCGAGGAAGGCATCGACCTTCTCCTCTCCGACTCCACGAACGCCGAGGTCCCGGGATTCGTCCCGCCCGAGCGGGACATCTCCAACGTCCTGCGCACGGTGTTCGCGAACGCCCAGAAGCGCATCATCGTGGCCAGCTTCGCCAGCCATGTGCACCGCATCCAGCAGATCCTCGACGCGGCGCACGAGTACGGCCGCCGGGTCGCCTTCGTCGGCCGCTCGATGGTCCGCAACATGGGCATCGCCCGCGAGCTGGGCTACCTGAAGGTCCCCGCCGGCCTGGTCGTCGACGTCAAGACGCTCGACGATCTCCCCGACGACGAGGTCGTGCTGGTCTGCACCGGCTCCCAGGGTGAGCCGATGGCCGCGCTCTCCCGGATGGCCAACCGCGATCACCAGATCCGGATCGTCCAGGGCGACACCGTGATCCTGGCCTCGTCCCTCATCCCGGGCAACGAGAACGCGGTCTACCGCGTGATCAACGGCCTCACCCGATGGGGCGCGGACGTGGTCCACAAGGGCAACGCCAAGGTCCATGTCTCGGGTCACGCCTCGGCCGGCGAGCTGCTGTACTTCTACAACATCTGCAAGCCGAAGAACCTCATGCCGGTGCACGGCGAATGGCGTCACCTGCGGGCCAACGCCGAGCTGGGCGCCCTGACCGGCGTGCGGAAGGACCGGATCGTCATCGCCGAGGACGGCGTGGTGGTCGACCTGGTCGACGGTGTCGCCAGGATCGTCGGCAAGGTCCAGGCCGGCTATGTCTACGTCGACGGCCTCTCGGTCGGCGATGTCACCGAGGCGCACCTCAAGGACCGCCGCATCCTCGGCGACGAGGGCATCATCTCGGTCTACGTGGTCGTGGACAGCACCACCGGCAAGATCGTCGGCGGCCCGGACATCCACGCCCGTGGCTCGGGCATCGACGACGCCGCGTTCTCCGGTGTGATGCCCAAGATCGACGAGGCCCTGTCCAAGTCGGCACAGGACGGCATCACCGAGCCCCACCAGCTCCAGCAGCTGGTCCGCCGCACGGTCGGTAAGTGGGTGTCGGACAACTACCGCCGTCGCCCGATGATCCTCCCCGTGGTCGTCGAGGTCTGACGGACGGAGTCGCACGTACGTGCCCAAGTGGGAGCGGGGCGCCCGGATTTGCATCCGGGCGCCCCGCTCCAGTACGTTTACGGCTCCGCCTGAACGGGAAGCACCGCGCGCCATGCGCACGGAGCACTCCGGGAAGACCGGGCGGAATTCCGGCCCAGAGTAATCTGATAAAGTCGGATCAGCCGAAAGGCAACCCCCCTCCGACGGGAAAGCAGAACGAATTCGGACCGGCAACGGAACGAAATCGGATCTGCTAGAGTCGGAAAGGCCGAAAAGCGAAAGCGAAGCGGCCGACCCCGCTCCGACAGGGGCCAGAGACGGAAACGGATCTGGTAGAGTCGGAAACGCGAAGAAGCCGAAAGGCGGAAACGCACCGGCGAAAATCGGGCCCGCAA
>NZ_JBSFJF010000053.1:0-56633 GCF_053597915.1 Streptomyces sp. NPDC001219
CCGCTACGAGAAGACCGCAACCATCTACCTGGCCGGACTCCACATCGCAGGCATCTTCCTCTGGTCAGCCAGATGATCCAAACGAAACTGCCTAGGCGCGGGCGCAGGTGTGCTGTCGCGGTCCGGCCGCACGGCAGGCGACGTGGTGCAGGGGGCGTGGCGTATGAATGACCGTCAAAAGCCGGTGGAAGGTGCCGTGGGGGAGGACGGCGGTTATCTTCCCATTGCCGAGCACGGTCTGATCGGGGATCTGCGGACCGCGGCGCTGGTCGGCACCGACGGGCGGATCAGTTGGTTCTGCGCCCCGCGGTTCGATTCGCCGAGCATTTTCGGGGCGCTGCTCGACGCGGAGAACGGCGGACACTGGCAGATCGGCCCCGTCGCGGACGTCGCCAAACGGCAGCAGTACTACTTCCCCGACACCAACATCCTCATGACGCGGATGCTGACCGAGAACGGCATCGTCGAGATCCAGGATTTCATGCCGATACGGGCGGAGGGGGACCGGAATCACCGGCAGCGTCTGGTGCGGCGGGTGGTCAGTGTGCGCGGCAGTTCGCGTCTCCGCACCGTCGTCGCACCGCGGATGAATTACGGCCGGGACCCGCACAAGGTGGAGACCCAGCCGCACGGAGTGCGTTTCACCAGTGAGGCGCTGGATCTCTCGCTCCAGGCGAATGTGACCCTCCGTCCCGAAGGGCCGGATGCCATCGGCGAATTCGACCTGACGGAAGGCGGTTCCGCGCTCTTCGTGCTGGAGTCCACGAAGCCGTCCGAGGCCGACCCGTCCGTCGATCTGGTCGATACCCGAGCCGCCGAGGAGCTGTTTCGGTCCACCGTAGGGTTCTGGCGCCAGTGGCTGAGCCAGTCCACCTATACCGGCCGCTGGCGCGAAATGGTGCACCGCTCCGCGCTGACCCTCAAACTCCTGACCCACGAGCCCACCGGTGCCATGGTCGCCGCGCCGACCCTCGGACTTCCCGAACAACTCGGCGGCGAACGGAACTGGGACTATCGCTATGTCTGGATACGCGACGCGTCCTTCTCGCTGCACGCCCTGCTGCGCCTGGGGTTCACCCGTGAGGCGCAGGCCTTTATCAGCTGGCTGACCTCGTGTCTGCGCGAGGCGCAGGACGGTGACCGGGGGCCGCTACGGGTGCTGTACTCCATCGACGGCGTGGCCGAGCTGCCCGAGCAGGTCCTCGACCACTGGGCCGGCTACCGGGGATCGGCCCCGGTCCGGGTGGGGAACGGCGCCGCCGGCCAGCTCCAGCTCGACATCTACGGTGAACTCTTCGACTCCGTCTATCTGTTCAACAAGCATGGAGCAGGCATTTCCCATGACAGCTGGCGGGATCTGTGCGGCATTCTCGACTGGCTGCTGGAGCACTGGGACAGTCCCGACGCGGGAATATGGGAGACCCGGGCCGGTCAACAGCACCACACCTATTCACGGTTGATGTGCTGGGTGGCGGTGGAGCGCATGATCAGAATGGCCCGGCAGCGCGGGCTGCCCGCTGATATGGAACGCTGGATGGCAGAGCGCGACAAGATCTACCACCAGATCATGGAACAGGGCTGGAACGCGCGGGAGCAGACCTTCGTCCAACGCCTCAGCGAGGAGGAGGGGCAGCCGCCGGAGCACATTCTGGATGCCTCGCTCCTCGTGATGCCGATGGTCAAGTTCCTGTCGCCGGACGACCCGCGCTTCCGCTCCACCGTCCAGGCCATCGGCGAGAACCTCGTCACCGACAGCCTCGTCTTCCGCTACGACCCCAAGGTTTCCCCCGACGGCCTGGACGGCACGGAGGGAACCTTCTCGATCTGTTCGTTCTGGTGGGTCGAGGCGCTTTCCCGCACCGGGCGGATCGAGGAGGCCAGGGTGGCGCTGGAGAAGATGTTCACCTACGCCAATCACCTCGGTCTGTACGCCGAGCAGATCGGGATGACGGGCGAACACCTGGGGAATTTCCCGCAGGCGTTCACCCATCTCGCGCTGATCAGCGCGGCCACGAGCCTGAACGACTTCATGGGCTGAGCGGTGCTTTCCCGGGAAAACGCCGCACGGGCGACGGAATGGTGTCCGTTGTCCGCTGGGCAGCGGGCATACTGACCGGCGGTGCCGCCGGGGCACGAATTCCGGAGCGAAGCGCTGTCCACCCCAGGAAAACCGAAGGGCAGAAAGACCGTGGCTGACTTTCTCACCGACATCACCACCCTCCGCGAGCGCGCCCGCCGCGAGATGGAAAAGGGGCCGGTCACCGAGGCGTACGGAGCCGACCTGGAGCGCGTCCTGCAGGTGTTGAACGAGGCGCTGGCCACGGAAATCGTCTGCACACTGCGCTACAAGCGGCACTACTACACCGCTTCCGGTCTCTATTCGGAGCCGGTCGCCGCGGAGTTCCTGGAACACGCCGCCGAGGAGCAGCAACATGCCGACAAGGTGGCGCAGCGCATCGTGCAGCTCGGCGGAAAGCCCGACTTCAACCCGGAAACCCTGACGCAGCGGGCGCACGCCGGTTATGACGCCAGCGACGACCTGCTGGAGATGATCAAGGAAGATCTGGTGGCCGAACGCGTCGCCATCGCCTCGTACACGGAGATCGCGAAGTGGCTGGGCGACGGCGACCCGACGACGCGACGCGTTTTCGAAGAGCTGCTGGCGCAGGAGGAAGAGCACGCCGACGATCTGCGGGGACTGCTGGAACGCATTCCGCAGGAGAAGAAGACCGTTTGACGGACCCGCCGCGCGGCCAAGGCGCTGCTCCCGGAACCGTCATGACCGGGCCTCACATCCGAGCCGTCCGCGTCACCGCTCCGGCCCGCCCCGCACCCGACGAACGGGGTGGGTGTCCGGCAGCGGTGCCCGGCCGGGCGGCGCAATTGGCCTGATCATGGCGGTGGGGGCGGCGTTCCCGAGGGTGCCGGGGCGCGGTGCGCGCTCCTCTAGGCCGGGGGGTGCGGCGCGCGGACCCTCAGGACTCCAGGGCGTCGGCCATGCCGTCGGCCAGCGTGAAGTACCCGGCGGTGCCGGTGACATCGAAGAGCCGGTGGACGACCTCGCGGAACGGGCCGGCGACGATCAGCTTGCGCTGCTGCCGGTGGTGGGCACGCTGCGCGGCGAGCAGGACGTGCAGCACCGTGGAGTCGGCGAAGTCGGTGAGCGACAGATCGACGACGGTACGTGGAGCACCGGAAGCCTCCGCCAGCGCGCAGGCCTCTTCCAGGAGAGGGGCGCTGTCGTGATCGAGGGACCCGCTGACGCGGACGGCGAAGACGTCGTCCTCGACAGCGTGGGTCACCACAGCCGGTGTGTGAACGTACATGGGCGACAGCATGCCATGCCTTTCGGGCACAGGTTCTAGGCAGCCTCTTGTTCGGCCGGCCCAAAGACCGTCCCCCGTATGGCCCGCACGACCAGGTCACCGAAGTGGTGTCCCGGCGCTGGTGCCCTCGTTCTCCTCCGTCGAGTGCCGAGGAGCCCGTCGCACTTCTCATGAACTATTCAGGAATTCCGCGGACGGATGTCTCCGGTCCACCGGCTGCGCCACTCAGCGGGGTGATTGTTCCGCCGATCCGCATAAGGGCCACAACGCCGGGAAACAGGCCTGTTCAAACGACCTGAATCCCGGAGGTGGAGCATGAACACGGTTTTCGAGGACGTATGCGACACACAACTGCCGGCCCGCTATGACGGACCGTCAGCGAAGGTCGGAAGATATTCCACCGGGCTTCCGCGCATCGCGGATGCCGGGAGTGTGGCCCCGCAGGACGCCAAGGCGCTGTCGCCGCTGTTCTTCGAGCGGCTCGCGGAGGCCGAGGAGGGAACTCCCGAGTATCAGTACGCGCGCAATACGCTCGTCGAGATGAACCTGTCGTTGGTGCGCTATGTGGCGTCGCGGTACAGAAGCCACAGTGACCAGATGGAGGACATCGTCCAGGTCGGCACCATCGGTCTCATCAAGGCCATCGACCGGTTCGATCTCTCCCGCCGGACGGAGTTCTCGGCCTTCGCCATTCCCCATATCCTCGGGGAGATCAAGCGGTTCTTCCGTGACACCAGCTGGGCCGTCCATGTCCCGCGTCGTCTCCAGGAACTCCGCATCGACCTGGCCCAGGCGATGGAACATCTCTCGGCCCTCCTGGACCGGGAACCCACCGTCAGGGAGCTGGCCGAGCACATGCAGCTCACCGAAGAGGAGATCATCGAGGGAATCGTGGCCGGTAACGGCTACACGGCCGTCTCCCTGCACCTCTCCGGCGACAGCGAGGCGGCACAGGCCGGCGGCGGACCCGCCTTCGCCGACATCCTCGGCAGCACCGACCCGGCCACGGAGCAGGTCGAGGACCGGTACGCCCTGGCCTCACTCCTGGAACTGCTCGGTGAGCGCGACCGGCTGATCATCCATCTGCGCTTCGACCGGGAGATGACCCAGGCCCAGATCGGCGCGGTGCTCGGCATCTCCCAGATGCATGTCTCCCGACTGCTCGCCCGCATCATCAAGCAGCTGCGCCAGGGCATGCTCGGCCAGAAGTGACCCACGCGGTCCCATAGAGCTGTCAGCCGGACCACAGCTCCTCCTCGCCGTGGATGGTTCCGACCCGGCCGGGTACCGGGCTCCGGAAGGTCCGCCGACGTGCGGACGGGGCGACAGGCGAGGGGACGGCATGGCAGCAGAAGTCAGCGAGCGACGGACACCGGTGGCCCGCCCGGGCCGGGTTGCCCGGGTCCGGCGGTGGTGGGGACGGGCGCTGGGCTCGGAGGGCCATGAGCGCACCACGGTGCTGCTCATCGCCAAGGGCACGCTGGCGGCGACCATCGCCTGGGTGATCTCCGCGCACGTCCTGAACGCACAGTCGCCCGCGTTCGCCCCGTTCTCCGCCGTGCTGATCATGCAAGTGACCGTCTACCAGTCGCTGTTGCAGTCCTCGCGCTATGTGGCCGCTGTGGTGGCGGGGGTGGCGGTGCAGGCCGCGCTGGGTTTTCTCGTCGGGCCCGAGGTGCTGACGTTCGCCCTGGTGGCGGTGGTGGCGCTCACCATCGGCCGGTGGCCGGCGCTCGGCTCCCAGGGCTCCCAGGTGGCCACCGCGGCCTTCTTCGCCTTCTCCACCTATGTCTCCGCCACGTCGGCCCTCGACAAGGTCACCCAGCTGGGGCAGATCATCCTGCTGGTCCTCATCGGATGCGGGGTGGGCGTCGTCGTGAACGTCACCGTGCTGCCGCCGTTGCGCTACCGCAGCGCCGAACACGGCATCCGCACCCTGGCGCACGCCCTGTGCGACCTGGTGAGCGACGTCTATCCGGCGTTGCGTGAGCGGGGGCTCGACGAGGAGCGCACCGGCCGCTGGCGCTCGCGCGCCGACCAGACCGGAGAGCTGGTCACCCAGGCCCGGACCGGGCTGCGGATGGCCCAGGAGAGCCTCCACTACAACCCGCGCCGGATCTTCCGCCGCCGTGCGCACACCGACTTCCAGGGTTACGCCGCGGTCCTGGAGGCGCTGGAACGCACCCTGCGCCAGTTCACCGCCCTGACCCGGAGCCTCGACAAGTGGAGCGCGGACGAGGACCGTTACCGTTACGGCGCCTTTCTGGCGAGCTACGCGGACTTCCTGGAATCCCTCTCCCGGATCACCCGCGTCTTCGCGGACCTCGACGAGGATCGGCTCGGCGACCAGGTGCGCCGGCTCCGCGAACTCGCCGACCGGGCACAGAACTGCCGCCGGCAGCTGGCCGAACGGGCGGAGCGGGACGATCTGCCGCTCACGGACCCCGGCCGCCCCTATGGAGTGCTGGTCATCGAGGCCGCCCGTCTGATGGAGGAGTTCCAGTACACCTGCGACGTGCTCCGGCATCACGTCGACGCCTGAACTCCTGCCGTGGCGACCGGCGGTGTGCCGCCGGGATGCCGACGGGTGAAGGCCCGGCCTCGCGGCGTGAAGCCCCGCGCGTGAGCGGACCGGACGAGCAAGACAAGGGGGAGGGGCCACCGCACCATAACGGTGGCCCCTCCCCGCGCCGACGGCGCGCCGGAATCGGTTCTGGCCCGGCTCCTATTCCGGTCCGGGCCAGTTATTCCGCGCTCAGCGCTTGAAAGCGTCCTTGACCTTTTCCTTCGCCCCGCGGAGATCTCCCCTGGATTCCGTCGCGGAGCCCTCGGCGGTGGCGCTTTCGTTTCCGACGACTCGGCCGGCTTCCTTCTTGACCTTGCCGATGGCCTGCTCGGCGAGGGCCTTGGCCTTTTCGCTGGCACTCATGGTGGTCCTTCCGTTGGCGGCATTGAAGCGTGTGCCCCCGCATTGCGCTGTCAAACGGCGGAGCGGGATACGGGGGAGCGTGGGTGACCCGGAGCGGACGCTGTAATGGAGGTGAGTCCCCTGCGGGAACAGCGCCCGCCCCGGGCCGTACCTCTCGTGTTTCCCCGCGTGGGGTGATGATGCCTCGGCGAACACAGAAAATCGGGAGGGTCCGGACACCGCCATGGTGTCCGGACCCTCCCGCATGTACGGGCTGCTGTGTCTACCAGCGGTACCACCGGCCGCGCTTACCGCCGGCTCCCGCGGAACGCATGACGAATCCCAGTGCCCATATGACGAGTACGGCCACTGCGACAAACCAGAGTGCCTTCAGGGCGAATCCGGCACCGAAGAGCAGCAGCGCGAGCAGAAGGACGAGAATCAGGGGGACCATAGTTATCAACCTCCGAGAAGTCGTGTGCCCGGGCATGCGGCCCCCACACAACGTTTCTTCGGAGGAAAAGCGGGAAACTGCGTGCGGCCGACTCGATCTGACGCCGGAAAGCGGGGCTGATTCCCTGAAAACAGTCACCCTGTGCGGGCTTTGGGGCGTACGAGGTCCCTGTGGCACCGTTGTCCAGGGATTTCCGCGACCGAAAGGCATCGCGAACTGCCACCCGAGCAGCATCGTGCACGGCACCCCGAAAGGGACCGCAACTGTCCGCGCCCCCAGCGCTGTTGAATCCGTGGGCATGTCCCAGGCATGGGGTGGATGGATCGGGGTAGGCGGCCCGCTGCAGCGTCCGCGGGTGCCGGGCGCGCGGGAAGGCGAGATGACCACCATCGTGAGCGAGACCACCACCGCGCAGCGACAGGCGACCCCGGCTCCTGCTGTTCTGCCGGAGGTGATGCAACCCCAGAAGGTGGCTCCTCGCGACGCGCGGGAGTTGTCAAAGCAGTTCTTCGCACGCCTTCAGGTCCTCGAAGAGGGCACGCACGAGTACCAGTACGCGCGTAACACCCTCATCGAGATGAACATGTCGATGGTGCGCTATGTCGCCCGCCGCTACCGCAATCGCGGCGACGACATGGAAGACGTCATCCAGGTGGGCACCATCGGCCTGATCAAGGCCATCGACCGCTTCGACATCGAGCGGGAGGTGGAGTTCTCCACCTTCGCCGTCCCCTACATCCTGGGCGAGATCAAGCGGTTCTTCCGTGACACCGGCTGGGCGGTGCATGTGCCCCGCCGCCTTCAGGAGCTGCGCAGCGACCTGGCCAAGGCCAAGGAGCACCTCGCCGCCAAGCTCGACCGCGACCCCACCGTCCGCGAACTGGCCGCCCACCTCAACCTGTCCGAGGACGAGGTCATCGAGGGCATCGTCGCCGCCAACGGCTACACCGCCGGCTCCCTCGACACCCCCGCCGACCCCGACCCGTCCGAGCAGCGCCGCACCCTCGTCGACGTCCTGGGCGAGAACGACCCGGCGCTGGAGGCCGTCGAGGACTTCCAGGTGCTGGCCCCGCTGATCGACACGCTCAACGCGCGGGAACGGCGCCTCATCGAGCTGCGCTTCGGCCAGGAGATGACCCAGTCGCAGATCGGTGAAGAGCTGGGCGTCTCCCAGATGCATGTCTCCCGGCTGCTCACCCGGACCCTGACGAAGCTGCGCGCCGGGATGCTCACCGAGAAGTGAGACCACCGGTGCGGTGAGCGGGACCGCGGGCCCGTCGAACCGGCCGCGCAGCCTCGGCGACCTACGAGGTGTGCGGCGGCCGGTTCCGGGCATCCGCGACGGCAGACGCCTTTTCATGCGGGAAGGAAACCGGAAGATGCTGATGGCCCACCCTGCGGTGCTGCGGGAACTCGTCCAGGAATACGAAGCGCTGGAGTTGCTGCACGCGCGGCAGGGCAAGGCCGAGGTGCGCCGCAGGATGGACGACATCGCCTACACCCTGTGCGTCTCCACCGGCACCCGCGACGTGGACGCGGCACTGATCGCCGCCCGCCACCGCCTCCCCGGCGCCGGCACCCTGGACGACTCCCTCGTCACGGGCTGACCGGTCGCGCCGGCCGGCGTCCATGAGCTGCTCCACACGGGCCTCCGACTGTTCAGCGGCGGACGCGGTGGGCGAGGAGGGTGCCGGCCATGGCGAGTCCGAGCCCGCCGAGGGTGAGCGGGCCCGGCCGCTGTCCGAGCAGCAGCGCACCGAGTCCGGCCGTGGTCATCGGCACCAGCTGGAACAGGCTGCTGACCTGGCTCGTCCCATGGCGGCGAAGCAGGCGGTAGAGCAGGCCGACGCCGACGACGGAGTTGACCAGCGCGCTCCACAGGAGCACGGGCCCGAACGCGGCGGTGAGGTGCACGTCCCAGCCCTCGACGAGGAGCGCGGGCACCAGCACCACCAGGGCGGCGGCCAGCAGTTGTACGGCGTTGCCGCTCACCGCGTCCATCTCTCCGCAGAACCGCTTCTGGTAGACGGTGCCGAGGGAGATGCCCAGCAGCCCCAGCGCGATGAAGCCCAGCCCCGGCAGGCAGTCGGCGGACAGCTGGATGCCCTCGGCGACCGCCAGGGCCACCCCGCCGAGCCCGAGGACGAGGCCCAGCAACTGGCCCGCCGAGACCCGCTCATGGAGGAACGGCACCGCCAGCAGCGAGGCGGTCAGCGGGTAGAGGGCGATGATCAGGGCCGCGAGCCCGGACGGCACCCCGAGGTCCATTCCCCGGTAGATGCTGGAGAACTGCACGGCCTGGACGAGCACTCCGGCGACGGCCAGATGCAGCAGCCGGCGCCCCCGGGGCAGTCGCCGACGGCGGATTCCGGCGACGGCCAGCAGTACCAGCCCGGCCAGGGTGAAACGTAACGCCGCGAAGGTGTAGGGCGCCGCGTACCGCAGGCCGAGCATGCCGGAGAGGAAACCCGAACTCCAGACGACCACGAGGGCCACACGGGCGGGCAGTTCGGCGAAGCGTCCCGCGGGCCGTACGGCGGTGTCCGGCACAGCGCTCCGGGGCGCGGACCGGTCGGCGTTCACGAGCGGCGGGGTGGGGGGACTGGTCACGGCTGATACTCCCTTTGTCGTCGCGGGGTGTTCGATAAACTGCACGGTAGGGCAAAATATCGTTCACTACGACGGTTTTGTGCCCGGGGATGCGCGGAGCTGGTCATGGCTGCGGCCGTGAAACGGCAGTCCGGCCCCGGACGACAGAAGAGCCCCACGGACCGTGGTCCGCAGGGCAGTTGGGGGGAGTATGAGAAGCCTCAGTAGAGGCTGGAGAACAGTACGGCGATCATCTGGGCCGGCTCGTCGGTGTCATTGCGGAAGGTATGCGGATGACCGGCCGACCACTGGATGCAGTCCCCGGCGCGCAGCTCGTGATCCCGCCCGTTGTACCGGGCCACCAGAGTGCCCCGCGTCGCCATGATGAGATCGGAGCCCTCGTGCTGAAGGTCCTCGGTGAGTCCGCTGTGCGGTGCGAAGTCCCCCGTCACCACCTGATACCCGAGCTCCGGGGAGCGCAGCACCCGGTAGACGACGCCCGGCGCCCGGTTCAGGACCTCCTGCTTCTCCCGGGGGAAGACCGAGGGGGTGGCCCGCCCTCGGGAGAACCCCAGGAACGAGCCGACATCGTGGTCGAACACCTTGGCCAGACGCCCGAGCCGCTCCAGCGCGATATCGGTCTCCCCGCGCTCCAGAGCGGCGAGGAAGGACACCGACAGGCCGCACTCCGCCGCCACTTGGCGAAGCGACATCCCCTTCTGCGTACGGAGCCGGTGCAGCACCTCACCGGGCGGCGGGAATCCGAGCTCCGGGTCCCGCGCGGGAGGGGTGGAGGGGTCCGCGGCAGCCATGCCCGCATCCTAATGCCGCGGCCCGGGACGCCTGATCACCTCCTGCGGCCTGGTCCAGGCGCCGTTGCCGGAGCACCGTGCCGCAATTCGGGTGTGGACCGCCGGCCGTCGGGCTACGGTGCCCCGGTGACCACCACTCCCGCGCACCGCGACACCGGCCCTCCCGGCGTCGAGTCCGATGAGAAGTCCACGCTGCTGGCGTTCCTGAACTATGTGCGGGACGGGGTGACGGCGAAGACGCAGGGGCTCGCGGACGCGCGGGGACGGGCGCCGGGGGTGCCGTCCGGCACCAGCGTCCTCGGGCTGGTCAAGCATCTGACCGCGGCGGAGGTCTACTGGTTCGAGTGGGCCTTCGAGGGCTCCGGCGCCGCGCCTCCGGACCTGAGCATGGAGCTTGCCGAGGGGGACGGGGCCGAGCGGCTCCTCGCCGCCTATCGTGCCGCGATCGAGCGGTCCAACGAGATCGTCGAGCGCTGTGACGACCTGCGCCGTCCGTGCGCGCGGGCCGCGGGGAAGGCCGGTGCGGTGCGGTCGATGCGGTGGGTCCTGGTGCACATGATCGAGGAGACCGCCCGGCACGCGGGCCATGCCGACATCCTCCGTGAGCAGGCCGACGGCTCCGTGGGGAGATGACGGTGGCGGCGGCGCGGGGTGACGGGGCGCGCGGATGACCCCGATCCGTCTGCCGCGCGGATGACGCCCGATCCGCCCCCTCCCCGCACGGAAGACTCAACCCGCCCGTGGGCGCCGGGCTTTCGGCCCCGTCCCCCGGGAGGCGCGGCTCTGGTACCAGACCGCGGCGACCACCAGGGCGCAGCCGCCGGTCTGGGTCGGGGTCGGGCGTTCGCCGATGGCGAGGCCCAGGGCGAATGCCAGTACCGGCTGCAGGAGCAGCAGCGCGGCGCCGGCGTGCGGCGCCAGCCGGGGCAGGGCGGTGGTGATCAGGAGCCAGGCCAGGACCTGGCCCACCAGGGACAGGGCGAGCAGCCAACCCCACGCGGGCCAGCCCGGGTCGAGGTCGATGCCCGTCCACAGGCCGCCCAGTACCGCCGCCGCCACGGCGGCCGCCGCGGTCGAGGAGCACACCGGCGAGACGGTGTGCTCCCGGCCCCCGCCGAGCCGCATCAGGAACAGATACCCCGCATACGTCACGCCCGCCACGGCCCCGAACGTCACACCGGCGACCGGGTCGCTGCCCGGCGCCGGACGCCCGATCGCGCCGCTCGCCAGGGCGACACCCGTCAGCATCAGCGGGGCCAGCAGCACGAAGCGCCTGGAGAGCCGGGTGCCCGACACCAGCCGGGCGAGCAGCGGGAAGACCACGACCTGGAGGTTCAGCAGCACCGTGGCGACCGAGGCGCCGAGGGTGCGCACCGCGGCCGCCCAGAACACCATGTCGACACCGAGCAGTACCCCGGCCCCGAGGTCCATCGCGCGGTAGCGCAGCGGCCGGGCGCCCACCCTGCGTTCCTCCCGTGCGGCGAGCGGCACCAGGACGAACAGGGCGAGCGCACAGCGCAGAAACGCCGCCGTCCCCGCGTTCGTCCCCGAGAGCTTCATGAACACCGCCGAGGCCGAGATACAGGCCGATCCCGCGATGACCGCCATCACCGGGCGGGCCGTGGAACCGCCCTCCCGCCGTGCGCCGTTCGCGTCCGGGCGTGCGGACGACCGTCTCTCCTGCACCGTCATGAAGACCACTGTGCCCGGCGGGATTCATGACAAAAAGCGTTGATTCAACGGCGGTAATCGGTAGCATCCGTAAGGTGTTCGGACTGGACAGGCTTCGTGCCCTCGCCGCGGTGGCCGCCCACGGTTCGATCGCCCAGGCCGCCCCTGCGCTGCACATGACCCCCTCAGGGGTGTCGCAGCAACTGGCCAAACTGGAGCGCGAAGCCGGGCACGTCCTCCTGGAGCCGCACGGGCGCACCGTCCGCCTCACCCACGCCGGCCGGGTCCTGGCCGGCCACGCCGACCGGCTTCTCGCCCAACTCTCCGTCGCACAGAGCGACTTGGCCGACCTCGGGCGCGAGGTGCTGGGCCCGCTGCGGATCGGCGGTGTGGGCAGCGCCGTCCGTGCCCTGCTGCCCGACGCGCTGGCCGGCCTCACCGTCGACCACCCCCGGCTCACCCCGACCGTGGTCGACGGGGAGACCGTCGATCTGCTGCCCCGGCTGCTCCACGGCGAACTCGACCTGCTGCTGATCGAGAGCTGGGCAGACCGCCCGGTCGCCGCCCCCGCGGGCGTGACCCTGCGGACCCTGGTCAGGGAGGACGTCCGGGTCGCCCTGTCCGAGCGGCATCCGCTCGGCGAGCGCGGGACCGTCGACCTGGCCGACCTGGCGGGCACGCCGTGGGCCTGCTGTCCCCCGGGCACCGCGCCCCACGAAGCCCTCGTCCAGGCCCTGCGCAGCCGTGGCGTCGAACCCGACATCCGCTATCTCCTCGCCGAGCACACCACCCAACTCGCCCTGGTCGCCCGGAACCTCGCCGCGGCCCTCGTCCCCGCGATGTCCGGCCGGCAGGCGCCCGGCGTACGGTTCCTGGCCACCCGCCCCGCGCTGCGCCGCGAGATCCGGGCCGCCTGGCTCACCCGCGCCGAGAGCCCGCCCGTACGCGCCTGCGTCGCCGCCGTGGAGGCCCATCGGGAGACCGCCGGGGAGGTCCGTCCGGAGCGGGAGGACGGGTGACACCGGCCGTCCCGGTACCCGGTGGCGAGATCTGTGCCCTGAGGGGCGGGACATGCCGCTGACGGCGTAATGACCGGGCTGGTCTGTTTGGCCGCGTCAGGCTGTGGCTCTTGATCACACGTCAGGAGCCCGTGTGGACGGATCGGGTGGGTGGAGCCGGGTGTGGCCCGGACGGGACCGCGGGCACCCGGGCGGCCGGCTCGCGGAGGGCGTCGACAACAGGGGGTTCGAAGTGCCCCGGCCGCCCGCGTGGATGCGCTGGCTGCCGGTCGCCTACGTGGTGTTCGTCCTGCTGCTGGAGACCGTCACCCCCACGCCGTGGGCGGTGAGCTTCCTGCTCATCGCCCTGCCGGTGATCGCCGCCTACAGTTTCGGTCCGGTCCTGGTGGCGGTGGCCACGGTGTTCGCGGTCGCCCTGGAGGGGGTGCTGGCCGGGACGCCGTGCTGCACCGGCCACAACGTCCATGCGCTGTGGGAGAACCACCATGTCGCCGCGTATGTCGCCACCGGCCTGGTCGGTGTGCTCGGAGTGGCGCTGGCCGCCCACCGGCGGCGCCAGGAGCGGCACCTGGTGCGGGCCCACTCGGTCGCCGAAGCGCTGATGCGGACCCTGCTGCGGCCGGTGCCGCACCGGGCCGGTCACCTTCTCGCGGCCGGGCTGTACCGGTCCGGCGAGGTCGGCACCATGGTCGGCGGCGACCTCTACGACATCCGGGCCACCGCGTCCGGTGAGCGTGCCGTCATCGGCGACGTCCGCGGCAAGGGGCTCCAGGCCGTCCGCACGGTCGCCGACATCCTCGGCAGCTTCCGTGAGGCGGTCCACCTCCCCGGGGGCCTGCCGGCCGTGGCGGCCCGTATGGAACGGCGGATGGCCCGTGAGGCCGAAGAGCTCCCGGACGACGAGCTGTTCGTCACCGCCGTCCTGGTCGAGTACGACGCCGCCGCCCACCGGGTGACGATCATCAACCACGGGCACATCGAGCCGGTCCTGATCTCCCGCGGTGAGGTGACGCCGCTCATCGGGCCGCCCGCCCTCCCGCTCGGCCTGGGGGCCCTGGCCGACGAGGAACCCGTCGCCTACACCCACCCCTTCACCCGCGGAGACGTCCTGCTCCTGTGCACCGACGGCCTGATCGAGGCCCGCGACCAGAACGGCGCCTTCTATCCCCTCCTCGACCGGCTCCGGCACCGCTTCGCCGACCGGGCCGCCCCCGGGCCCGCCGATGTCATCGACTTCCTCAACACCGATCTGCCCCGCCACACCCGGGTCTTCCACGACGATGTCGCCCTGCTCGCCCTGGCGCCCTACGACGACGGCGCCTAGGCGAGGCGTGCGCGGGCCGGGCGTCCGGCCTGATGCTCTCCGCGGGGTTCAGTCCCGCTGATGGGCGTCCCGCGCCGCGTCCACGAACTCCTCCAGGGCGCGCCAGAAGGGGCGGTAGGCGGCGTCGAAGGCCTCGTGGCCCTCGGGGCCGCCGGTCAGGTCGGAGCGGAGGGCGGTGTAGAAGGGGCGGGTCGCCTTCTGGAGGGCGAGGGCCGGTGCGGCCGCCGAGGGCGGGCCCTCCAGTTCGACGACCCGGGCGCAGCGCCGGATCTTCGCGTACTCGGCGACCTCCCGGTCCTGGAGGGCGCCCAGTGCGGAGGTACGCGCCTCGGAGCGGGGGAGCCGCAGCACGCTGGAGATCTCCCAGAACAACTCGCCCATCCGGTGGGTCTGTTCGATCAGGTCCAGATAGGCGGTGCGGCGGCTCTCCCGCAGCCGCTCGGCACGCTGCGAGCGCGCGGCGATCTCCGCCTGCACCCTGGCGGCCCGGGTGCTGCCGCGGCTGGTGACCCAACTGGCGAGCACCGCCGTGCCACCGGTCACCGCCGCGATCGCCAGAGTCCATACCGTGCTGTCGCCCACGCGGCGCCACACTACCGAGCGGCTCCGGCGCACCGGCGGCCGCCCACTACGACGGGAACTCGCCGGGCGGCACCGTGCTCGTGGAGGCGTTGCCGCCGACCACCTTGTTCAGGGTGAAGGTCAGCACCGTGTACTGGGTCCCGCCGGTCACCCGCACCGTCCGGAAGTTCGCCCTGTCGTCGAACTTCTCGAAGCTGCACCCGCGGGTGAAGGAGTCCTTCGCGCCGTTCCAGTCCTCACCGGTGGTGAAGTACACCGTGTACGAACCGCTGTTGACGCTGCGGACGGTCGCCTTCGAGCCCTTGCGGACGTACACGGAGAACGCCGTCCGGCCGCCGCGGGTCAGCGTCACCACCGCGTCGGAGCTGGTGCCGTTGTTCACGGTCAGCCGGCCCAGGCCGCCCCGGCTGCCGTCGCGTACGAAGGCGCCGTTCGCCAGCCGCCGGTGCTTGGCCCGCTCCGTACGCGGCAGCCGCAGTGAGGCGTCGTAGCCGAGGGCCTTGAGCGCGCGGGTGGCCTCCCTGACGCTCTGCGGGCCATGGGCCGTGTCGAGTCCGACCCGGGGTGAGCTGGCGCAGCGGCCGCCGCTGCCGCGGGCGCTCCGCAGATCCTGGCTCAAGGCCCGTAGGGCGGTGGCGAGTTGACCGTTGCCCGAGATCGCGTTGTCCGGTGTGGCGGCCGACTGCAGTGCGTCGGCGGCGGCCTCGGCCCTGGTCGCGGCGGTGTCCAGCGCCCTGTCGAGGGCCCCGCCCTCATGCGCCCCGTCGACCGTGCGCAGTGCGCCGTCGAGGGGGCCGAGGGCGCCGGTCAGCGCGTGGCGGTAGGTGGCGGGGTCGACGGTCGGTGTGGGGCTGGGAGAGGGCGCCGCGCCGGCCGCCGCGCTGCTGGAGCCGCCCGCCGGATCGCCGCTCGCCCGGTCCGAAGAGCAGGCCGCCAGCGGCAGTGTCAGGGCGAGGGCCGCCGCCCCGATCGCGGCGGCCCGTCCCGTCCCGCGCGCCGTCCGTAACCGCGCCGTCCGGCGGGTGACGGCCCCGGCGCGGGGCCGCACGGGCCCCGATGCCCTGCCCGTGTCCGGCGACTTCCCGCCCGTGTCCGCCGATGTCCCCGCCGTGGTGCGCGCAGGCGTGTGCTTCACCATGAGTCCCCCGATTCCCCCGGTATCCCCCGACATCCGGCAACCGCCGGAAGAAACAGGCTTCTCCGCCCACAAGTGACTGTCAAGGCCGTTGTGGATAACGGCAGTTGTGCGGGGAGCGCGGCGGCGCGGGGATCTCCCGGAATTCTTTGTTCCGCACCGGTGTGCCGATCACCTGCGGATATGTAGAGTCCCCTGCCATGGCAGCGCTGAGTGATCTTCTCCCCGTGGCGGCCGTACGCCTCGACGTCCCTGTGGCGGACTGGCGGGAGGCGGTACGGACGGCGGGCGGGCTCCTGGTGGAGACGGGCGCCGCCACCGGCACCTATACGACGGAGATGATCCGCAACGCCGAGGAGAACGGGCCGTACTTCGTCATCGCGCCCGGCTTCGCCTTCGCCCACGCCCGCCCCTCGCCCGCCGTGCTCCGCACCGGGCTGTCGTGGGTCCGCCTGGAAGCGCCGGTGGAGTTCGGCCACGAGGCGCATGACCCGGTGCGGCTCGTGGTGGCACTGGCCGCCGCGGACTCCGGGGCGCACACGGCGGCGATGGCGGCCCTCGCGAGACTGCTCGCCGATCCGGCCACGGAGCGGACCCTGTGGGAGGCGGCCGACCCGGAGGCGCTGCACGCGGTGCTCGCGGGGGAAACCGGGGAGCGCGGCGAGACGGCGGGGGAGCGCGGCGAGCGGCCGCACGGCGGGCCGGCCGTCCACAAGATCCTCACGGTCTGCGGCAACGGCGTGGGCACCAGCCTCTTCCTCAAGAACACCCTGGAGCAGGTACTCGACCGCTGGGGCTGGGCCCGCCATGTGACCGTGGAGGCGACCGACACCATCTCGGCCAAGGGCAAGGCCGCCGAGGCCGTCGCGATCCTCACCTCCCGGGAGATCGCCAGGACGCTGGGCGAGGTCGGCATACCGGTCACCGTCGTCGAGGACTTCACCAGCGCCGTCGAGATCGACCGCGCACTCCGCGCCACCTACGACGTCTGAGCGGCGGCGCCCGCCCCCGACACCCCACGCCCCATCCACCGAGCCGGGAGGACGGACACCACCATGGACTGGCTCATATCCCTGGCCACGTTTCTCGTGAACGAGATCCTCAGCCAACCCGCGTATCTGATCGGCCTGATCACGGCGGCCGGTCTGATCGCGCTGAAGAAGTCCACGGGCCAGGTCGTCGGCGGGGCCCTCAAGGCCACGCTGGGCTTTCTGCTGATCGGCGCCGGCGCGGGCCTGGTGGTCAGCTCCCTCGGCCCGCTGGGCGGCATGATCCAGGGGACGACCGGCGCCCACGGCGTGATTCCCACCAATGAGGCGATCGTCGGCATCGCCCAGGCGCAGTTCGGCGCCCGGGTCGCCTGGCTGATGATCCTCGGCTTCGCCGTCGCCCTGCTGCTGGCCCGCTTCACCCCGCTGCGCTATGTCTTCCTGACGGGCCACCACATGCTGTTCATGGCGACCCTGCTGACGATGGTCCTGGCGACCTCCGGCCGGTCAGCGGTGAGCGTGGTGGTCGTCGGCGGACTGCTGCTGGGTGTCCTCCTGGTGGCGCTGCCCGCCTTCGCGCACCCCTGGACCAGGCGCGTCACCGGCAACGACAGCATCGCCATCGGCCACTTCGGCACCACCGGCTACGTCCTGGCGGGCGCCGCCGGACAGCTCGTCGGCCGGCGCAGCCGCAGTACCGAGGACATGAAACTGCCCGAGGGCCTGCGCTTCCTGCGGGACTCGATGGTCGCCACGGCACTGTCCATGGTGCTGCTCTACGTCCTCATGTCGCTGGCCTATCTGGCCAGGGCGGGCCGCGCGACGGCGTTCAAGGCGTTCGCTGCCGACGGCGGCAGCGCCGCCACCGGCCTCGGCAACTACGTCATGCAGTCCGTCATGCAGGGCCTCCAGTTCGGCATCGCGGTCGCGGTGATCCTCTTCGGCGTCCGGACGATCCTGGGCGAGCTGGTCCCGGCGTTCCAGGGCATCGCCGGCCGGCTCGTACCGGGCGCGGTGCCGTCGCTCGACGCCCCGATCGTCTTCCCGTACGCGCAGAACGCCGTGCTCATCGGCTTCCTCGCCAGCTTCCTCGGCGGCCTGGCCGGTCTCGCGCTGCTCACCTGGGTGGGCCATCCGGCGTTCGGCCTCGCGCTCGTCCTGCCGGGACTCGTACCGCACTTCTTCACGGGCGGCGCGGCCGGTGTCTACGGCAACGCCACCGGCGGCCGGCGCGGTGCGGTCGTCGGTGCCTTCCTGAACGGTGTGCTGATCACGCTCCTGCCCGCGCTGCTGATCGAGGTGCTCGGCGCGTTCGGCAAGGAGAACACCACCTTCGGCGACGCCGACTTCGGCTGGTTCGGCACCCTGATCGGCAACGCCGCCAAGGCGGGCGCCACCGGAGGCAGCATCGCGATACTGGCGATCGGTGCCGTCCTGCTCGGTGCCGCGGTCCTCTTCCAGAAGCGCGTCGTGGACACCGGCTGGGACCCGGGCGCCCGCCGCGACGCCGTCCTGCCGCGCGCGACACCCGCACCGGGCGGCACGGCCACGGCGGCGGGCCGGACCCACCCGAAGATCGCCCCACCACCGGGGGCGCCGGTTCCGCCGCCCCCTCCTGAGGCGGGCTGACCGGGGGCGCTCCCGGGTGGGCCGTTCGATACCCCGCCCCGCGCGTCCCGGTCCGCGGGTCCTCCCCGGACCTAAAATCGGAGCATGCCCGCAGGGAGTCCCACCCCGCCCGCTGAGGACGGGCGCCGGTGTCCAGCGGCTGATCCGGAGGGCACATGACCACCGACGACGAGGGCGGACGGGAACGGCTGACCGGCCCCGCGGGGTCGGACGAACGGCCCCCCTCCCCGCCCGCCCGCACTCCCGACGGGCCCGGCCCGTACGCGGCCGCACCCGGAGCCCCCGGCCCGTACCCGCCCGCTCCCGACGCGGTGACCTGCCGCGCCCTGCGCTACTCCTTCGGCGAGACCAAGGCCGTGGACGGCGTCGACCTCGCTGTCCGGCCCGGCGAGGTCTTCGGCCTATTGGGCCCGAACGGCGCGGGCAAGACCACCGCGATCCGCTGTATCACCACCCTGCTGCCCGTCCCCGCCGGCATGGTGCGCGTCTTCGGGCATGACGCGGCGAAGGAGCGGATGGCGGTGCGCCGGCTGCTCGGGTACGTCCCGCAGCAACTGTCCGCGGACGCCGGGCTGACCGGCCGGGAGAACGTCGCGCTGTTCGCCCGGGTCTTCGACGTCTCCCGCCGCGAGCGTGCCGCCCGCGTCGCCCAGGCGCTGGCGGCGGTCGGCCTCACCGACGCGGCCGGCCGGCTCGCCCAGACGTACTCCGGCGGCATGATCCGCCGTCTCGAACTCGCCCAGGCCCTGGTCAGCGCGCCCCGGCTGCTGATGCTCGACGAGCCGACGATCGGCCTCGACCCGATCGCCCGCACCAGCGTCTGGGAACACATCAACGCCGTACGGGCCGCCACCGGGATGACCGTCCTGGTGACCACGCACTACATGGACGAGGCCGACCAGTACTGCGACCGTCTCGCCCTGATGCACCAGGGCCGGATTCGCGCCCTCGGCACCCCCGAAGAGCTGCGGTCCGCCCTGCGCGCCCGCCGCGCCGCCCGGGCCGCGGCGCCCCCGCACCCGGCGCCGCACACCCCGGGCACCGCCACCCCGGCCGACGCCCCGGCCCCGCCCGCGCCCGCCACTCCCTCCTCCTCTTCCTCTCCGCCGTCGGTCCCATCGCGCCCGGACGACGCCGCGCCGACCCTGGAGGACGTCTTCCGGGACGTCGCCGGCAGCGGCCTCGACGAGCAGTCAGGAGACTTCCGCGATGTCCGAAGCACCCGCCGCACCGCCAACCGGGTCGGCTGACCCCGCCACCGGCCCCGGCCGGCTGGACCTGCTGCTGGTACCGCCGCGCGCCCGCACCGGCTGGCGGGTGCCGGCCGCCCGGGTCGTCGCGATGTGCGTCGTCGAACTGCAGAAGCTGCGCCACGACCGCACCGAGCTGTACACCCGCGCCGTCCAGCCCGCCCTGTGGCTGCTGGTCTTCGGTGAGACCTTCACCCGCCTCAAGGCCATCCCGACCGGCGGCACCCCGTACATCGACTATCTGGCGCCCGGCATCATCGCCCAGTCCGCGATGTTCGTCGCGATCTTCTACGGCATCATGATCATCTGGGAGCGGGACGCCGGCATCCTCACCAAACTGCTGGTCACCCCGACCCCGCGGTCCGCCCTGATCGCCGGCAAGGCCTTCGCGGCCGGGGTGAAGGCGATCGTCCAGGCCGTGGTGGTGATCGTCATCGCCGCGCTGCTAGGGGTGGCCATGACCTGGAACCCCCTCCGGCTGCTCGCGGTCGCCGTCGCCGTGATCCTCGGCTCGGCGTTCTTCTCCTGCCTGTCCATGACGATCGCCGGAATCGTGCTCACCCGGGACCGTCTGATGGGCGTCGGCCAGGCCATCACCATGCCGCTCTTCTTCGCCTCCAACGCCCTCTACCCGGTGGCCATCATGCCCGCCTGGCTCCAGACGGTCAGCATGATGAACCCCCTCAGCTACCAGGTCGACGCTCTCCGCGGCCTCCTCCTGGGCACCCACGCCCATCTGGCCCTCGACTTCACCGTCCTGGTGGTCGCCGCCGCACTGGGCATCGCGGCCGCCGCCTCCCTGCTGGGGCGTCTGGCCCGTTGAGGGGGTGGGGTTTTCGGGACGCGTACGGGAGCGGGACCGGCGTCGAGGAAGTCCCGCGAACTCGACCAGGGAGTCGGCCCGGTGGCGAACATCAGCTGTCCGGTCCGCGCTTCGCCCGGCGCCCAGGGAATGCGCAGAGACCGGAGGCGAGAAGTCGGCGGTGGGGTGCAGTGGTTGCAGTCCTGTCCCGGTGCGCCGCTCACGGCCGACGGTGCTCGACGCGGCGTGCAACGCCGTCTGCTGGACCGACGACGTGTTTTCGCCGACAAAGGAGCGCGCTGGGCGAGGTCCACAATCCGGTCCATATCGTGGAGCATCATCGAGGTCTGGACGCACGCCGGGCGCTGGATTTCGTCCGTGCCGCCACCTCGACCGAGACCAGGCTGTTCCTCGCGAAGAGCGGGACCTTCTGGAGACCTGTCCCGAGCACCAAGCGCTGTCGCCCCGTGGCAGGCGACGAGGAATACGGCCGGACGAGTACTTGGAGGCGAGCCTCATGAAGGTGGACCAGTGACCACGAGAGAGGGAAGACCGGCAGGCGTACGGCCCGGCTCCGCCGCCCCCGGGAATTCCGCCGCCCCTGATGCCTGGCGCCTCCTCAAAACGGCCCGGGAGCTGACCGAGCCGGAACTCCGCAAAGCGGTGGACCGCCTCGCCGAACCGGCCCGCTCGGTCGCCGGCTACCACTTCGGCTGGTCGGACGAGCGCGGCCGGCCGGCGAACGGGGCGGGCGGCAAGGGCGTACGCGCGGCCCTGGTACTGGCCGCGGCGCAGGCCTTCGGGGTGGCGGCCGAGGAGGCGGTGGCGCCCGCCGCGGCGGTGGAACTCGTCCACAACTTCTCGGTCGTGCACGACGACCTCATGGACGGCGACCCCATGCGCCGGGGCCGCCGTACGGCGTGGTCGTTGTTCGGCACCACACAGGCGATCCTGGCGGGCGACGCCCTCCTGGCCGTCGCCGTCGACACCCTCGCGCACCGTTTTCCCCAGCGGTGCCCCGAGGCCGTACAGGAGCTCTCCGGGGCCCTGCTCGCCCTGGTCGCCGGCCAGGGGGCCGACCTCGTCTTCGAGGACCGGGCGGACGTGGGGCTGGACGAGTGCCTGGACATGGCGGCCGGCAAGACGGCGTCCCTGCTCGCCGCTTCCTGCGCGCTCGGCGCCCTCGCCGCGGGTGCCGGGGCGGAACGGGTGGACGCCCTGCGGGAGTTCGGCCGCCACCTCGGCCTCGCCTTCCAGCTCGTCGACGACCTGCTGGGTATCTGGGGCGACACCGCCGTCACCGGAAAGCCGGTCGGTTCGGACCTCCGGTCACGGAAGAAGAGCCTGCCCGTCGTCGCGGCCCTGCGCAGCGCCACCCCGGCCGGCGACCGGCTCGCCGGGCTCTACCACCGTACGGAGCCCCTGGGCGACGCCGAGATCCGTACGGCCGCCCGGCTGATCGAGGAGGCCGGTGGCAGGCGCTGGGCACAGGAGGAGGCCGAACGGCAGCGGACCGCGGCGCTCGGCCGGCTGGCCACCGCCGAGGCCACTCCCCACGGCACCCGCGCCCTCACCGCGCTCGCCGGCCTGATCACCCGCCGGGACCTCTGACCTCACGCGGGGAGGTTGTTCACAGCCAGTCCCGCCGTTTGAAGATGAGGTACAGACTGGTGCAGACGACCGCCATCAGCACGATCGCGAAGGGGTAGCCGAATGCCCAGTGCAGCTCCGGCATCTGGTCGAAGTTCATGCCGTAGATGGTCCCGACCAAGGTGGGGGCGAAGAGGATCGCCGCCCACGAGGAGATCTTCTTCACCTCCTCGTTCTGCTCGAAGCCGGCCTCGGCCAGCGCGCGCATCTCGGCGTTCTGCTGCTGGTTCACCAGGGTCGCGTTGACGGTGAGAATGTCCTGCAGGGCCTGCCGGAAGCTGTCCACGCGCTCCGTGATGTGCAGGACGTGATCGGCCACATCGCGCAGATAGCGGCGCAGTTCCTCGTCGATCGCGTATTTCTCGAAGCCCGCTGTCAGCCCCTCCAGGATGCCGTTCAGCGGGCGGGTGGCGCGCTGGAACTCCACGACCTCGCGGGAGAGTTCGTAGATGCGCCGGGAGACCCGGGGGTCGCCGCCGAAGACCTCGGTCTCGATCTCGTCGATGTCGTTCTGGACGCCGTCGACGACCGGCGCGTAGTCGTCGACGACCTCGTCGAGGATCGCGTAGAGCACGGCCTCGGGGCCGCGTTTGAGGAGTTCGGGGGTGTCCTCCATGCGCCGGCGGACGGCCGAGAGGTCGGGGGCGCCGCCGTGCCGCACGGTGATCACGAAGTCGCGGCCGACGAAGACGTGCAACTCGCCGAAGTCGACCTCCTCGGCGTCGTCGAGGTAGCGCGCGGCCCGCAGCACGACGAAGAGTGTGCCGCCGTAGCGCTCCAGCTTGGGCCGCTGGTGCGCCTCCAGGGCGTCTTCGATGGCGAGCGGGTGGAGGTCGAACTCCGAGGCCAGGGTGACGAGTTCGGCGGGGGTGGGGCGGTGCAGGCCGATCCAGGCGAGGGTGCCGGAGGTGGCGCGCTGCTGGCGGAAGGCGTCGGCGAGCGTGTCATGGGTACTGACGCGGCGTCCCTCGCGGTAGAGGGCGGCGCTGATGACGCTGCTGCCGTTCCCGGCCGGCGGCTCCGGCGTGGCGGAGTTGTCCGTGGTCTCGGCGGGCGGGGGTCCGGCAGGCCGCTTCTTCGCGGGTTTGCGCAGGCCACGCAGGCCACGTGGCCGACGACCGGGAGGCTCGGAGCTCACTGCGGAACGGACCTCCGTCACAAGCGGGGATGAAGAGGCACACAGAATCTCGACGCAGGATATCTGCCGAGGATGTCAGCACAGGTCAGCGGCCATGGTGCAGGATGGAACCGGACGTGACGCGGAGTGTGTCGCGTCCGCCGGGCTTTGTATGTTTATCTCTAGAATTGTGCGATGCAGATACCGCAGACAGCGCGCACTCCCCTGGGTGAGGTGATTCGGTGAACGGCCCCGATGCCACCGACGAGCAGTGGGAAGGGCTTGCCGAGGTCGTCCCGCTCCGCAGCAGCAGCGAATGGCCTTCCTGGCCCGACCACCGTGCCCTCCCCGAGGAGGAGCCGGCGGAGCAGATGCGGCGGTTCATCGTCATCCGCGTCCAGACCTTCGCGGACGCCCGCGAGGTCGCCGAGTACCTGATGGCGCAGATCCCCGTGCTGCTGGACCTCAGCAGCGCCGACTCCGATGTCGCCAAGCGCATCCTGGACTTCTCCAGCGGAGTCGTCTTCGGGCTCGGCAGCGGGATGCACCGTGTCGACACCAATGTCTTCCTGCTGGCGCCTGTGGGCACCGAGGTCGCGGAGACGGCACTGGGCGGCGTCCCCCGTTCGTAGGAAGAGCTGTTGGGCGTAACGGTTCTCCGGTCGGGGCGCTGCATAGCGTCCCGGCATGAATACCGACACCGTCCGGCCCGCGGTCACCGAATTACGGCTGTCCGCCTTCAAGATCCATCGTGGCGTCACCCTCCCGCTCACCCGGCTGACACTGCTGAGCGGCGAGAGCGGAAGCGGCAAGTCCAGTGCGCTGCAGGCGTACGAGATCCTCGCCCGGCTCGGTAGCGGGGAGTCGCTCGCCCGTGCCGTGCGGGAGGTGGCGGGCAGCCCGGCGGCGTGTGTGCCGGCGGGTGCGCGCCCCGACGAACAGGGGCGGCGGGGCTTCCGTATCGGCTGCACGGTCGACGGTCCGGCCGGTCCCGTCAGCCTCGACCTCGCCGTGCAGGCCGAGCCCGAACTCCGCATCGTCGGCGAGCGGTTGACCGGCGGCGGCGAGACCCTGCTGACCACCGCGCTCACCGACCCGGACCGCCCCACCGTCCAGGCGGCCTGGCACACCGCGGGTGCGACCCCGGTGACGCGCGCCCCGCTGCCCGACGACCGGCTCGGGACCTCACTGCTGCCGCTGCGCGTCGCCGGCAAGACGGCGGGCCAGCGGCTGGTGCTCGCCGCGGCCGAACAGGTCGTGGTGGCGCTGCGGTCGGCGTTCGTGTGCGACCCGCGGCCGGAGGTCATGCGGGGAACGGGGCCGGACGGCACGGGGGAAGCCGGGCCGGGCGGTGGACACGGTGCGGACGGTGCCGAGGGGGCGGGCCGCGGCGCCGGAGCGCGGCGGAGCGGCCGGGAAGCCGGCTCGCGCGGCGGGCCGGGGAAGCCGGTCGGGGTCGCCGGAGCCCGGGAAGCGCGGAAGCGCAAGGGGAACGGCGGCGGTGACGCGGGCGGCTGGGGCCACGAGGCGGAGGGGGCGCGCGGCGAGGGGCGGCTGCGGTCGTGCTGCGACAACCTGCCCGCGGTGCTGGAGCGTACGAGCCAGGAGTGCACGCGGCGGCACGCGGTGCTGGTCGCGGCGGTACGGGAGGCGTGTGCCGGGCCCGTCGAGGGGCTGCGCGCGGTGCCCCGGCAGACGGGCGGCGGGGGAGCGGAGACCGTCGCCGCCGTGGTGACCGGGCCGGGCGGCTCACCGGGGGCGCGGGCCGGGGCGGCGGTGCGCGCCGTCCTCGACCGGGGAGAGCTGGGTGAGCTGCCCGTCGAGCAGCTCGGCGACGGCGAGCTGCGGTTTCTCGCACTGGCGCTGGTGCTGCTCACCGGGCCGGACGTGCTGGCCATGGACCCGGTCGGGGAGGTCCCGTCCGCGCACCAGCAGATGACGGTGATGGCGGACGGTATGGACCGCTGTATGGACCCCAGGCAGGCGCGCGAGCTGGTGTCGCTCGCCCTGCGGATGACCGAGCGCGGGCATGTGCGGCTGCTGGGGACGGTGCGGGACCCCTCGGTCGCCGAAGGGCTGCCCGGTGTACAGGTGCTACACCTAGGGGTATGAGCGAGGATCTTCATGCGCTGCAGCGACGCCTGGCCGAGTTCGCGGCCGCGCGGGACTGGCAGCAGTACCACACGCCCAAGAACCTGGCCGCGGCGCTCAGCGTCGAGGCCGCCGAACTCGTCGAGATCTTCCAGTGGTTGACGCCGGAGGAGTCGGCGAAGGTGATGGCGAACCCGGCGAAGGCCGCCCGGGTCGAGGACGAGGTCGCGGATGTGCTGGCGTATCTGCTGCAGTTCTGCGAGGCGCTGGGGATCGACGCTCTGACAGCGCTCGCCGCGAAGATCGAGCGCAATGAGACGCGGTTCCCGGCGGTCCGCTCGGCCCGGCCGGACCGGCCGCGGAAGGGCGAGGAGTAGGGAACGGGCGAGGGGCGGAAGGCGCCAGGGGGATAGGGGACAGGGGCGGGGCCGGCGGGGCGTGAGCGCCGGTCCCGCCCCTGTCGTTGCGGCTCGCGGTGCTCGGCGGACGGTGTGGCTGGCCTTCGCTCCGGCTCGGCTTCGCCCGGCTCGTGCGGCGTGGGCGACTCGTACTTCGCCGGCGCCTCTTCGGGGGTTTCACGTGGCATGTGCCCGTCGTGTGAGGCGTGGGGGCGTTGGGGCGGGAGGGGAGGGAGCGGGGCCGTAGCCGTCGCTCGTCACTCTCCGGAGTGGTGGATCTTTCCACACCGCCTTGCTTGTCCACAGATTTGCGAATTCCCCTGGCTTTTTTGGGTGTTCACCTTCACTCTGGGTAGTGAGGAGAGTGCAGGGTGCATGCGAATGAGAGGAAAGGAGGGAGCGAATGGACGCGGTGCGGATCATCGCGGCAAGCCGGCGCGGACTGGCGGAGGCGAACACGGTGCAGGGAGTGATCGTCGAGGCATGGCAGGCGCAGGCCCTGGCGGAGGCGGTCGGCAGCCATCTCGCGATATTCGGGCCGTACGAAGTGCGGTCCAGGGCCCAGGGTCTGGGCAACGCGGGCGGGCGGTTCAGCGGGGGACTGCTGTGCCCGGCCTCGGTCACCGGCGGGCTGCGGGCGGCTCAGCTGTCCGAAGTGCGCGATGCCAAGGCGGCGTTGACCGGCCTGTGCCGGCTGCTGAGAGAGGTGTGCGAGGCGCTGGTGGCCGTGGTGCTGCTGGCGGACGAGGAGGGGATGTACTGGACGTGCGTCGAGGCGATGGACACGGTCGATGAATCGAGAGACCGCGTGGCCGGAATACTGGAGAAACTGGAGGTGCGCGACCGGAATCCCGCCTGAGCGGAACCCCACCGAACCGACCGCGACCACGCGGTCTCCACGCCCCGAGCGGTAACGCACCGACCGCGGGCCGGGAGCGCTCGCGCCCAGGGCCCCGACACCCGCGAAACCCCGGACGCTCGATGGCACGTCCGAGCCGTCGCCGTCGCCGTCGCCGCTGTCGCGGACGCCCCTGGGGATGCCCCTGCTGATCCCGCCCTGACCCGCACGGCCATGACGGCCCAGCGCGCGTCACCGTGCGACCCGCCCCGCCCATGGCCCCGGCCGTCCACCCTCAGCACTGCCTCGGCCCGCACGCCGCTCATGCACCTGCGCCCACTCACCTCCCCACGCCGCCCACCAACACCACCGTCAACGGCCACCACCAACGGCCACCACCAACTACGCCCCGCATGCAGCCCCAGCCCGAGCCCGCCGCACGCCCGAACGACCGACCCAAAGCACCCCGACCACCCAGCCCGCCCCATGCGCAGTCCCACCAACAGCCCCGCTGAACCGCGCCGCTCTCCGGCGGTTGGGGGTCGTCCGGAGTGCAGGATGGAGGTATGGACCTACGAATCTTCACCGAGCCCCAGCAGGGGGCGTCCTACGAGACTCTGCTGAAGGTCGCCAAGGCCACCGAGGATCTTGGATTCGACGCGTTCTTCCGCTCGGACCACTATCTGCGGATGGGGCAGGCCGACGGGCTGCCGGGCCCGACCGATGCCTGGATCACGCTGGCCGGCCTCGCGCGGGAGACCCGGCGCATCCGTCTCGGGACGCTGATGACGGCAGGCACCTTCCGGCTGCCGGGTGTGCTGGCCATCCAGGTGGCCCAGGTCGACCAGATGTCCGGTGGCCGGGTCGAACTGGGCCTCGGGGCGGGCTGGTTCGAGGAGGAGCACAAGGCGTACGGCATTCCGTTCCCCAAGGAGAAGTTCGCGCGGCTGGAGGAGCAGCTGGCGATCATCACCGGCCTCTGGGCCACCGGCACAGGAGAGGAGTTCAGCTACGACGGGACCTACTACCGGCTGGAGAATTCGCCCGCGCTTCCCAAACCCGCCCAGGGCAAGGTGCCGGTGCTGGTCGGCGGACACGGTGCGACGCGTACGCCACGGCTGGCGGCGCAGTACGCCGATGAGTTCAATATCCCCTTCGCCTCGCTCGAGGACAGTGAGCGCCAGTTCGGACGGGTGCGGGCGGCCGCCGAGGCCGTCGGGCGGAAGGGCGACGAGCTGGTGTACTCCAACGCCCTGGTGGTCTGCGTGGGGAGGAACGACGCCGAGGTGGCGCGACGGGCCGCGGCCATCGGGCGCGATGTGGACGAACTGAAGGCCAACGGCCTGGCGGGCTCGCCCGCCGAGGTGATCGACAAGATCGGCCGCTATGCCGCGATCGGCGCGTCCCGTGTCTACCTGCAGATGCTGGACCTGGACGACCTGGACCACCTCGAACTGATCTCGGCGCAGGTGCAGTCGCAGCTGGGCTGAGGCCGGCGGCGCTGCCGGAAAACCGGTGGGGATCGGGCGGCCGTGCGGCGATACTCGGACGCGTGTTCCTGACGATAACCACCACCGGCAGCGCCGAACGTCCCGCGACCGACCTCGGATTCCTGCTGCACAAGCATCCCGACAAGGCGCAGCGGTTCTCGACGTCGCACGGCACCGCGCATGTCCTCTATCCCGAGGCCGACGCGCAGCGGTGTACGGCCGCGCTGCTGCTGGAGATCGACCCGATCGCCCTGGTCCGCCGCAGCCGCGGCAAGGGCCGTGGCGGCACTCCGGATTCGGCGCTCGGGCAGTATGTGAACGACCGGCCGTACGCGGCCTCCTCGCTGCTGGCGGTGGCGCTGCGGAGCGTCTTCGCGAGCGCGATGAAGGGGCAGTGCACGGCCCGGCCCGAGCTGGTGGAGCGGGCGATGCCGCTGCGTATCGAGGTGCCGGTGCTGCCCGCCCGGGGCGGCCCGGAGCTGGTGGAGAAGCTGTTCCGGCCGCTGGGCTGGACGGTGCGGGCCGAGCCGGTGCCGCTGGACGCGACGTTCCCGGAGTGGGGCGACTCGCGCTACGTCCGGCTCGTACTGGAGGGGGAGCGCCTCCTGTCCGAGGCGCTGCGGCATCTGTATGTGCTGCTGCCGGTGCTCGACGACGCCAAGCACTACTGGGTCGCGCCCGACGAGGTCGACAAGCTGCTGCGGGCGGGCGAGGGCTGGCTGGAGGACCACCCGGAGCAGCGGGTGATCGTCGGCCGCTATCTCGCGAGGCGCTGGTCGCTGACCCGCCGGGCCATGGAGCGGCTGGAGCTGGAACGGCTCGCCGAGTCGGACGACGTGGCCGCCGAGGAGCTGGACAACGCGGTGGACGAGGAGGCGGACACCGAGGAGAAGCCGGTGCCGCTCGCCGTGCGGCGGCGGGAGGCGATCCTCGCGGCGCTGCGCTCGGCCGGGGCGGCGCGGGTGCTCGACCTGGGCTGCGGGCAGGGCCAGTTGATCGGTGCGCTGCTCAAGGAGGGGCGGTTCACCGAGATCGTCGGCGTGGACGTGTCGATGCGGGCGCTGCACGAGGCGCGGCGCCGGCTGCGGCTGGACCGGATGCCCGAGCGCCAGGCGGACCGTGTCCGGCTCGTACAGGGATCGCTGGCGTACACCGACAGCCGGCTGAAGGGGTATGACGCGGCGGTGCTCAGCGAGGTCGTCGAGCATGTCGATCCGGCGCGGTTGCCGGCGCTGGAGTACGCGGTGTTCGGGTCGGCCAGGCCGCGCACGGTCGTGGTGACGACACCGAACGTCGAGTACAACGTGTGCTGGGAGTCGCTGCCGGCCGGCCAGGCGCGGCATGCGGACCACCGCTTCGAGTGGACCCGGGAGGAGTTCCGGCAGTGGGCGTGCGCGGTGGCCGCCCGGCACGGCTACGAGGTGGACTTCGGCCCGGTGGGCCCGGACGACCCCGAGGTCGGCCCGCCCACCCAGCTCGCGCACTTCCGCAGAGTCGGCGATGAGAGCGGTGGTCCCCAGGACGGCGGACGGGGAAGTGGGGACCCCGGAGAGGACAACAGCGCGGCGGACAGCGGCGCTTCGAGGAGCGGGAAGGAGGCCGCGGCATGACGGACGACGACCGTACGGAGCACGGCCGGAAGAGCCGGCACGCGCAGGAGGACCGGCCGGAGGGCGGTGCCCGTCAGGAGGACGGGGAGGGGTCCGGGGCCGAGCGGGCGGCGCGCACGCTCGCCGTGCCCGACCTCTCGCTCGTGGTGCTGATCGGCGCCACCGGCTCCGGCAAGTCCACCTTCGCCGCCCGCCACTTCCGGCCGACCGAGGTGCTCTCCTCCGACTTCTGCCGCGGGCTGGTCAGCGACGACGAGAACGACCAGGGCGCCAGCGGTGACGCCTTCGACGTCCTGCACTTCATCGCGGGCAAACGGCTGGCCGCCGGGCGGCTGACGGTCGTGGACGCCACCAATGTGCAGTCCGAGGCGCGCGCCCAGCTGGTGCGGCTGGCCCGGGAGCACGACGTCCTGCCGGTGGCGATCGTGCTGGACATGCCCGAGCAGGTCTGCGCCGCCCGCAACGCGGCGCGCGCCGACCGGGCCGGGCTGCCCCGCCGGGTCATCCAGCGCCACCAGCGTGAACTCCGCCGTTCCCTGCGCCACTTGGAGCGGGAGGGGTTCCGCAAGGTGCATGTGCTGCGGGGCCCGGAGGAGGCGGAGGCCGCCGAGATCGTCACGGAGCGGCGGTTCAACGACCTGCGCCATCTCACCGGTCCGTTCGACATCGTCGGCGACATCCACGGCTGCCGTTCCGAGCTGGAGACCCTGCTCGGCAAGCTGGGCTACGCGCTGGTCCGTGACGAGCGCGGCCGGCCGGTGGACGCGGTCCACCCGGAGGGCCGTACGGCGGTCTTCGTCGGCGACCTCGTCGACCGCGGGCCGGACAGCCCCGGAGTGCTGCGGCTGGTGATGGGCATGGTCGGGGCCGGGCACGCGCTGTGTGTGCCGGGCAACCACGAGAACAAGCTCGGCCGCTACCTCAAGGGCCGCCAGGTCCAGCACACCCATGGGCTCGCCGAGACCGTGGAGCAGCTGGAGAAGGAGGACGCCGCGTTCCGCACCGAGGTCGGGGAGTTCATCCGCGGCCTGGTCAGCCACTACGTCCTGGACGGCGGCGGTCTCGTGGTGTGCCACGCCGGGCTGCCGGAGAAGTACCACGGCCGGACGTCGGGACGGGTGCGCTCCTTCGCGCTGTACGGCGACACGACCGGCGAGACCGACGAGTTCGGCCTGCCGGTGCGCTACCCCTGGGCCGAGGACTACCGCGGCCGCGCCGCCGTCGTCTACGGCCACACCCCCACCCCGCGCGCCAACTGGCTCAACAACACCCTCTGCCTGGACACCGGCTGTGTCTTCGGCGGCGCGATGACCGCGCTGCGCTGGCCGGAGCGCGAGCTGGTGGACGTCCCGGCGGAGCGGGTCTGGTACGAGCCCACGAAGCCGCTCGCGACGGAGGCGCCCGGTGGGGCGGGCGGCCGCCCGCTCGACCTGAACGACGTGACCGGACGGCGGATCGTGGAGACCCGCTACATGGGCCGGCTCGCGGTGAAGGAGGAGAACGCCGCGGCCGCGCTGGAGGTGATGAGCCGCTTCGCGATCGATCCGCGGCTGCTGCCGTACCTCCCGCCGACGATGGCGCCCTGCGCGACCTCGTCGGAGGAGGGGTATCTGGAGCACCCCGCGGAGGCGTTCGCCGGCTACCGGGCCGACGGGGTGCGGGAAGTGGTGTGCGAGGAGAAGCACATGGGGTCCCGTGCGGTGGCCCTGGTGTGCCGCGACGAGAGCGTGGCCGGTGAGCTCTTCGGCGTGCCGAAGGGGGTGTCGGGCGCCCTTTACACCCGTACCGGCCGGCCGTTCTTCGACGACCCGGAGGCGGCTGAACGGATTCTGCGGCGGGTCAGGGACTGCGCCGAGGAGGCCGGCCTGTGGGCCGAGCTGGAGACCGACTGGCTGCTGCTGGACGCCGAGCTGATGCCCTGGTCCCTGAAGGCGACGGGTCTGCTGCGCCGGCAGTACGCGGCGGTGGGCGCGGCGTCCGGGGCGGCGTTCCCCGGTGTGCTCGGTGCGCTGGAGGCGGCGGCCGCCCGCGGTGTCGAGGTGTCGCCGCTGCTCGACAGGCAGCGGGACCGGGCGGCGGACGCGGCCGCGTTCACGGAGGCGTACCGGCGCTACTGCTGGCGCGTCGGGGCGGAGACGGCGGACGGCGGGGCACCGCAGGAGCCGGACGGCGCCGGGCTCGGAGCGCTGGACGGCATCCGGCTCGCGCCGTTCCAGATCCTCGCGGTGCGGGGCCGCAGCCTCGCCGGGCTGCCGCACACCGACCAGCTCGCCCTGCTGGACCGGCTGATCGCGGCCGAGGGCGCGGTGGCGGCCCGGGACGGCGGCGCCCCGGACCGTCCGGGGCTGCTCGCCACGACCCGGCGGCTCCTCGTCGACACCGAGGACGAGTCCTCGGTCGCGGCCGGTGTCGCCTGGTGGCAGGAGCTGACCGCGGCCGGCGGCGAGGGCATGGTGGTCAAGCCGGTGCAGGCACTGCTCCGGCAGGCCGACGGACGGCTCGTCCAGCCGGGCGTCAAGTGCCGTGGCCGCGAGTACCTGCGGATCATCTACGGGCCGGAGTACACCCGCCCGGAGAACCTCCGGCGGCTGCGCGTCCGTCATCTGGGGCACAAGCGCTCGCTGGCCCTGCGGGAGTACGCGCTCGGCCTGGAGGCGCTCGACCGGATGGCGGACGGCGAACCGCTGTGGCGGGTCCACGAGGCGGTCTTCGCGGTGCTCGCGCTGGAGTCGGAGCCGGTGGACCCGCGGCTGTAGAACGGGCCGGGAGGGGAGGGACGTCCCTGGGGAGAGGACGGACCGTCGCTCCCCTCCCGGCCCCGGCCGTGCGGCCGGACCGGACCAACATCGCCCGACTCCCTCCGCCGGGCCGTCCGAACGGCCAAGATGGGTGGATGGGATTCCAAGTCGACTCCGAGGCCGGGCGACTGCGCCGGGTCATCCTGCACCGCCCCGATCTGGAGCTGAAGCGGCTCACGCCCTCGAACAAGGACGCCTTGCTCTTCGACGACGTGCTGTGGGTGCGCCGGGCGCGGGCCGAGCACGACGGGTTCGCGGATGTGCTCCGGGACCGTGGCGTGGAAGTGCACCTCTTCGGGGACCTGCTGGCCGAGAGCCTCCAGATCCCCGAGGCCCGCCGGCTCGTCCTCGACCGGGTCTTCGACGAGAAGGAATACGGACCGCTGGCGACCGATCATCTCCGGGCGGCCTTCGACGAGATGCCGGTGGCGGAGCTGGTCGAGGCGCTGGTCGGCGGCATGACCAAGCGGGAGTTCCTGGAGCGGCACGCCGAGCCGATCTCGGTGCGCTTCCATGTGATGGACCTGGACGACTTCCTGCTGGGCCCGCTGCCCAACCACCTCTTCACCCGTGACACCTCCGCCTGGATCTACGACGGGGTGTCCATCAACTCGATGCGCTGGCCCGCCCGGCAGCGCGAGACCGTGCACTACGAGGCGATCTACCGGCACCATCCGCTCTTCCGCGACGCGGGCTTCCACGTCTGGTCCGAGGGGCAGGCGGACTTCCCCTCGACGATCGAGGGCGGCGACGTCCTGGTGATGGGCAGCGGCGCGGTCCTGATCGGGATGAGCGAGCGGACCACGCCGCAGGCCGTCGAGCTGCTGGCGCGGGGGCTGTTCGCGGCGGGTTCGGCGCGCACCATCGTGGCGCTCGACATGCCCAAGCGCCGCGCCTTCATGCACCTGGACACCGTCATGACGATGATCGACGGCGATACCTTCACCCAGTACGAGGGGCTGGGGATGCTCCGCTCGTACACCATCGAGCCGGGCTCGGGCGAGCAGGACCTCAAGGTCACCGACCATCCGCCGGAGCACATGCACCGCGCCATAGCGGCCTCGCTGGGCCTGTCGGACATCCGGGTGCTGACCGCGACCCAGGATGTGCACTCGGCGGAGCGTGAGCAGTGGGACGACGGCTGCAACGTGCTGGCGGTGGAGCCGGGCGTGGTGGTGGCGTACGAGCGGAACGTCACCACGAACACCTTCCTCCGCAAGCGCGGCATCGAGGTGATCACGATCCCGGGGAGCGAGCTGGGGCGCGGCCGCGGCGGGCCGCGCTGTATGAGCTGTCCGGTGGCGAGGGACGCGGTGTCCGGGGCAGCCTGAGCGTGACCGGTACTCCGCCGGGGACCGGGCACCGGCCCGTACGACACGGAGCGGCCCGTATAGGGATACGAGTGTTCGTATATAATTCCAGGGTCCGAGTCCGTTCCGACCGCCGCGAAAGCAGGAGCCCACCCATGGCGATAGACCTCACGGGCCGCCACTTCCTCAAGGAGCTGGACTTCAGCGCCGAGGAGTTCCGCCGACTGATCGACCTGGCGGCCGAGCTGAAAGCGGCCAAGCGGGCCGGCACCGAGGTCCCCCGCCTCCAGGGCAGGAACATCGCCCTGATCTTCGAGAAGACCTCCACCCGGACCCGTTGCTCCTTCGAGGTCGCGGCCGCGGACCAGGGTGCCTCCACCACGTACCTCGACCCGTCCGGCTCGCAGATCGGGCACAAGGAGTCGGTGAAGGACACCGCCCGGGTCCTGGGCCGGATGTTCGACGGTATCGAGTTCCGCGGCAGCCGCCAGTCCGACGTCGAGGAGCTGGCCGCGTACGCCGGGGTGCCGGTCTTCAACGGGCTGACCGACGACTGGCACCCGACCCAGATGCTCGCCGACGTCCTGACCATGGTCGAGCACGGCGGGGGCCGCCCCCTGACGGAGACCGCCTTCGCCTACCTCGGTGACGCCCGCAACAACATGGGTAACTCCTACCTCGTCACCGGCGCCCTGCTCGGCATGGACGTACGGATCGTGGCCCCGCGGCAGCTGTGGCCCGAGGAGGCGGTGGTCGCCGAGGCGCGGCGGCTGGCGGAGACCAGCGGGGCCCGCGTCACGCTCACCGAGGACGTGGCCGAGGGCGTGCGCGGTGCGGACTTCGTGACGACCGACGTCTGGGTCTCCATGGGGGAGCCCAAGGAGGTCTGGGACGAGCGGATCGCGCTGCTCGCGCCGTACGCCGTCACGATGGACGTGCTGCGCGCCACCGGCAAGCCGGAGGTGAGGTTCCTGCACTGCCTGCCCGCCTACCACGACCTGGGCACGGCGGTCGGCCGGGAGATCCACGCCCGGCACGGACTCTCGTCGCTGGAGGTCACCGACGAGGTCTTCGAGTCCGCGCACTCCGTCGTCTTCGACGAGGCGGAGAACCGGATGCACACGATCAAGGCAGTGCTGGTCGCGACACTGGGCCGCTAGGGCCGTCCGCCGCCGGGCGGACGGAACGGGGCAGCGCACAGCCCTGCGTACGGCCGGGCGATCATTCGGCGCCGGCGGTTACCATCGAGCGCTCGCGGGGTTCGGACCCACCGGTCCGGACCCCGCTCCGTGCGTGGCCCACCCGCGCCGCGCGCACCGCACCACCAGAGAGAGAACCACCGTGCGCCCGCCCGCCCTCCGTCCGTCCGGACTGCGTATCAAGTCGCCCGACCTCCTCGTCGCCGAATCCGGCGCGGACCTCGAAGGCAACGGCCTCCGGCGCAGCATGGGGCTCTTCCAGCTCATCTGCTTCGGCGTCGGCGCCATCGTCGGCACCGGCATCTTCGTCGGCCTGTCCGACACCGTCGCCGAGGCCGGCCCCGCCGTCATCGTCTCCTTCGCGCTGGCGGCCGTCACCTGCGTCTTCACCGCCTTCTCCTTCGCGGAACTGGGCGGCGCGATACCGGTGTCCGGCAGCGCCTACTCGTACGCCTACGCCACCCTCGGCGAGCGCATCGCCTTCCTCGTCGGGTGGTGCCTGCTGCTCGAATACGGCATCTCGGTCTCGGCGGTCGCCGTCGGCTGGGGCCAGTACCTCAACGAGCTGCTCGGCAGCCTGGTCGGCTGGCAGCTGCCCGCCGCACTCTCCCAGCCGCCCGGCGACGGCGGGATCATCAACATCCCGGCCGTCGTCGTCATGGTGCTCGCCGCGCTGCTGCTGGTCCGCGGCATCCGGGAGAGCGCCCGCGCGACCGCCGCGATGGCCGTGCTGAAGCTCGCGATCCTGGTGCTGTTCTGCGTGATCGGCCTCAGCGCCTTTCGGGCCGGCAACCTGACGCCGTTCGCCTCGGAGGGCGTCGCCGGCATCACCTCCGGCGCCTCGCTCGCGTTCTTCTCCTACATCGGCTTCGACGCGATCACCACGGCCGGTGAGGAGGTCAGGGACCCGCGGCGGAACATCCCCCTCGCGATCATGGTGTCCCTCGGCGTGGTCACCGTCCTGTACTGCCTGGTCGCGGTCTCCGCCATCGGCGCGCTCTCCGCCGACCAGGTCGCCGGCCGGCCCGCCGCGCTGTCGCTGATCGTCAACCACGTCACTCACTCGGCGCTCGGCGGCGGCGTGATCGCGTTCGGCGCCGTCGTCGCCATCGCCTCGGTGGTCCTCGCGGTCCTGTACGGCCAGACCCGCATCCTGATGTCGATGTCCCGCGACGGACTGGTCCCGCGGATCTTCGAGCGGGTCTCGCCCCGGACGTCCACCCCCGCCGCCAACACCTGGATCGTCACGGCCGTCTTCGCCGTGCCGGCCGCGGTCGTCCCCCTGGACGCGGTGATGAACCTGTCCACCATCGGGACGCTGGCCGTGATGGCCGTGGTCAACCTCAGCGTGCTGCTGCTCCGCCGCACCCACCCCGGCCTGTCGCGCCGCTTCCGCGTCCCGCTCTTCCCGGTGAGCCCGGTGCTCGGCATCGGCTTCTGCCTCTACCTGATGTACGGCACCGGCCCGGCGACCTGGCTGCAGTTCGCCGGGTTCCTGGTGGCCGGTGCGCTGGTCTACGCGTGCTACGGCCGCCGTCACTCACGGCTCGGCGCGACGCCCCGGCCTCCGGTGACCGAGGCCGACGCGACCGAGGCCGACGCGACCGCCGCGCCCGGCGTCAGCGTCGGCGCGGGCGCCGCAGCTCGGGAAGGGTGAACCAGACCGCCTTGCCGCGCGGCGTCGGCCGGCACCCGGAGGCCGCGCTGAGGGACCGGATCAGCAGCAGACCGCGTCCGTCGTGGTCACCGCAGCCGGGGGCGGCGGGGGACACGGCCTCGGAGTCTCTTGCTACGTCGGTGTTGGTGTCGGTGTTGGTGTCGTCCGTGGCGTGAGCCCCGTCGGCGGTGTCCGGGCCGTGGTCGGCGCGGGCGCCGGGACCGGGGCCCTCGCCCCCGTCGGCCGCCTTGTGCCCGTCGGCCTCCTCCGAGCCGTCCCGGCCGGCCCCGCCACCGTCCTCGTCGTGCCCGTCCTCCGGCCTGTGCGCGCTCTCCGCCCCGCGCCCGCCGTCCGGGGCGTCCCCGTCCCCCTCGCCGTCGCCCGGCTCGTCCCCGGGCCGCCCCTCCCGCCCGGGGTCCTCCGCGCGCTGTGCCGGTACGTGGCTGTCGGCCGGGCCGGGCCCGTCCGCCGTGAGGACCGGCGGGAGAGCGGCCGGTGCCGTCGCCGCCACCGGGGTGCCCGGTTCCGCGAGCGGGAGCGGATCGCCGAGGCCCTCGACGAGCAAGGGGTTGTCGTCGTGCACCTCGATGCGGCAGCCCGCCGGCCGCAGCTCCACCACCAGCTCGATGGGGTCGGCCCCGTGGGTGTGCTTGAGGACGTTGGTGACCAGTTCGGCGGTCAGCAGTTGTGCGGTGGTCCGGTCGGCCGTCGCCCGGAGGTCCTGCATGGCGGTGCGGACCATGGCACGGGCGATGGGGACGGCGGTCGCGCCGCGCGGCAGCGTGATGTGCCAGGTCGCGGGGGTGTGCGGTTCCAGCATGCGCGGTTCGTCCGTTCGCGAAAGGCCGGGTCGGCGGCCCGAGACGGGATCGGATGACTCCACCGTAGGAAGCGCGCGGGCGGGGAATCAGGGGCGGGCGACCGGAGACGGCATGACCTAGGTCATGCGCCGCCAGGACCTTCGGCAGGTGCACCCGGACGGTTCCGGCGGGGCGCGGAACGCTGTCGTCCGGCTGTGTCGTATCGCGTTCTCATGACGACGGTTATGAAGGGGTGATAACTTCGAGGAGCATCCGGAACAGCATCCACCGGCCGACCGGCCAAAGGGGGCAGACGGCCCGATGAGCCCGTTCGCAGGATCAGCCCGCGGTACCGATACCTGGCAACACCTCCACGTGACGAGGCGGGACGGGGTCGCCACCGTCACCCTGGCCCGTCCGGACAAGCTCAACGCGCTCACCTTCGAGGCCTACGCCGACCTCCGCGACCTGCTCGCGGAGCTGTCCAGGGAGCGTTCGGTACGCGCCCTGGTGCTCGCGGGCGAGGGGCGCGGCTTCTGCTCCGGCGGCGACGTCGACGAGATCATCGGCGCCACCCTGGGCATGGACACCGCACAGCTGCTGGACTTCAACCGGATGACCGGGCAGGTCGTCCGGGCGGTGCGGGAGTGCCCGTTCCCGGTGATCGCGGCGGTGCACGGGGTCGCGGCGGGGGCGGGCGCGGTGCTCGCCCTGGCCGCGGACTTCCGGGTCGCCGACCCGTCCGCCCGGTTCGCCTTCCTCTTCACCCGGGTCGGACTGTCCGGCGGAGACATGGGCGCGGCCTATCTGCTGCCCCGCGTCATCGGCCTCGGGCACGCCACCCGGCTGCTGATGCTCGGTGACACCGTCCGCGCGCCGGAGGCCGAACGGCTCGGCCTGATCAGCGAGTTGGCCGAGGAGGGCCGGGCCGACGAGACGGCCGCGGCACTCGCCCGGCGGCTCGCCGAGGGGCCCGCGCTGGCACACGCCCAGACCAAGGCGCTGCTCACCGCCGAACTCGACATGCCGCTGGCCGCCGCCGTGGAGATGGACGCCGCCACCCAGGCGCTGCTGATGAACAGCGACGACTACGCGGAGTTCCACGCCGCCTTCACCGAGAAGCGGGCCCCCAAGTGGCAGGGGAAATAGCCATGCGGGTCGCCGTCATCGGCGGCGGGCCGGGCGGGCTCTACGCCGCCGCCCTGCTCAAGCGCCTCGACCCCGCCCGCGAGATCACCGTATGGGAGCGCAACGCACCCGAGGACACCTTCGGCTTCGGCGTCGTGCTCTCCGACGAGACCCTCGGCGGCATCGAGCACGCCGACCCGGAGGTCTACCGCGCCCTCCAGGCGGAGTTCGTCCGCTGGGACGACATCGACATCGTCCACCGGGGCCGCACCCTGACCTCCGGCGGGCACGGATTCGCCGCGCTCGGCCGGCGCCGGCTGCTGGCCGTGCTCCACCAGCGCTGCCGCGACCTCGGCATCGAGCTGCGCTTTCGCACCGAGGCCCCGCCCGCCGCCGAACTCGCCCGCACCCACGACCTGGTGATCGCCGCCGACGGTGTGCACAGCGCGACCCGCACCGCCCACGCCGACGCCTTCGGCCCGCGGCTGACCACCCACCGCTGCCGCTACATCTGGCTCGCCGCCGACTTCGCCTTCAACGCCTTCCGCTTCGAGATCGCCGAGACCGAGCACGGCGTCGTCCAGCTCCACGCCTACCCCTTCGCCCGGCCGGAGGGCCCGGTGGAGGGCGCCAGCACCGTCATCGTCGAGATGCGCGAGGAGGTCTGGCGGGCGGCCGGACTCGACCGCTGCGACGAGCGCGAGTCGGCCGAATGGTGTGCCAAGGCCTTCACCGAGGCCCTGGGCGGCCGCTCGCTGCGCGGCAACAACTCCGGCTGGACCGCCTTCCGCACGGTCGTCAACGACCGCTGGTCGCACGGCAACACCGTGCTGCTCGGCGACGCCGCGCACACCGCGCACTTCTCCATCGGCTCCGGCACCAAGCTCGCCGTCGAGGACGCCCTGGCGCTGGCGGCCTGCCTCCAGGAACAGCCCGACACCGCCACCGCCCTGGCCGCGTACGAGGAGGAGCGCCGCCCCGTCGTCGCCTCCACCCAGCGCGCCGCCCGCGCCAGCCTCGCCTGGTTCGAGGAACTGGCCACCTACCTCGACCAGCCGCCGCACCAGTTCGCCTTCAACCTCCTCACCCGCAGCCGCCGGGTCACCCACGACAACCTGCGGCTGCGCGACGCCGGATTCGTCACGGCCGTCGAGGACGAGGCGGGCACCCCGCCCGGCACACCCCCCATGTTCCTGCCGTTCCGGCTGGGGGACCTGACGCTGCGCAACCGCGTCGTGGTCTCCCCGATGGACATGTACTCCGCCGCGGACGGCAACGGCACCCCCGGCGACTTCCACCTCGTCCACCTCGGGGCCCGCGCGATGGGCGGCGCCGGACTGGTGATGACGGAGATGGTGTGCGTCAGCCCCGAGGGGCGGATCACCCCCGGCTGCACGGGGCTGTACGCGCCGGAGCACGAGACGGCCTGGCGCCGGGTCACCGACTTCGTGCACACCTCCGCCCCCGGTACCGCCATCGGCGTCCAGCTCGGCCACTCCGGCCGCAAGGGCTCGACCCGGCTGATGTGGGACGGCATCGACCAGCCGCTCCCGCACGGCAACTGGCCCCTCGTGGCGCCCTCCGCGCTGCCCTACCGCCCCGGCGTCAACCAGACCCCGCACGCCCTCGCCGAGCCCGAACTCGCCCTCGTCCGCGACCAGTTCGTCCGCGCCGCCCGGTCCGCCGCCCGCGCCGGCTTCGACCTGCTCGAACTCCACTGCGCCCACGGCTATCTGCTCTCCGGATTCCTCTCCCCGCTCACCAACCACCGCACCGACGCCTACGGCGGCGACCTCACCGGCCGGCTGCGCTTCCCGCTGGAGGTCTTCGACGCGGTCCGCGCCGTCTGGCCGGCCGGGCGCCCGATGACGGTCCGGATCTCCGCGACCGACTGGGCGGACGGCGGCACCACCGCGGCGGACGCGGTGGCGATCGCGCGGGCCTTCGCCGCACACGGCGCCGACGCCATCGACGTGTCCACCGGGCAGGTCGTGCCCGACGAGCGCCCCGACTTCGGCCGCTCCTACCAGACCCCGTTCGCCGACCGCATCCGCAACACCCTCGGGGTGCCGGTCATCGCGGTCGGCGCCATCTCCTCCTGGGACGACGTCAACTCCCTGGTGCTGGCCGGGCGTGCGGACCTGTGCGCGCTGGCCCGGCCGCACCTCTACGACCCGCACTGGACGCTGCACGCCGCAGCGGAGCAGGGGTACACGGGCCCCGGCGCGCCCTGGCCGCTGCCCTACCAGGCCGGCAGCCGCACCCCGCCCACCGGGCGCACCGACGCGCCGAAGCCCCGCCTCACGCTGCGGTGACGGGGAGGCCGAGCAGCGGGGCGGGGCCGTGAGGGGGCCGGTCCGGCGGGACGGGCGGCGGAGAGGGCGGTCAGGGGTCCGGAGGGCCGGTGCCGCGACCGCTCAGGGCGTCGGCACGCTGGTGATCTGCGCCGCGACGACCGGCCGGCCGTGCTGTTCGACGGTGACCTCGACCTGGCGGCGGTCGTCGTCGCCCCGGCCGGTGGTCCGCGCCTCAACCCAGGACGGCGCGTCGAGTTCGGCGTAGCGCGAGAAGGAACAGTCCAGCGAGACCGGGAGCGTGACGCCGGGCGTGGCGGCCTGCGCGGCCTGCCGGGCGGCCTCGACCATCAGCATGCCGGGGGCGTGGTCCACGGGGTGGTCGAAGAGGACCGGGTGCGAGGTGTCCACCCGCAGTTGCCAGCGGTCGGGGCGGTCGGTGGGGGAGAGCACCACATCGCGGTCGTGTTCCCGGGCGACCAGCCGCGGGTTCACGGCCTCGGGCAGCGGCAGCGCCCGGGAGTTGGCGAGCGCCAGATCGCTGTACTCGCCGCGCAGCCGGCGGTAGACGGCCGGACTGTGACAGGAGTAGTCGAGCGTCGCGGAGGCCAGTTCGGCGCCGTCACACACGATCCGGAACTCCTGGAGGGCGCTCACCAGCCGCTTGCCGCGGAAGACCATGTCGTGGTCGGTGATGTGCAGCGTGACCTCGGCGGGCCGCTGGGCGGTGCGCAGCGCCTGCGGCACGAGGTCGTAGCGGACCCGCTGCCAGATGATCGGGTGGTCGAGCGGCACCCGGTGCACGACGTGGCTCAGTAATATGCCGGTCTGCCGCACCGTCTCTATCAGCAGGATCGGGTCGTGCAGTCCGTGGAGCGGGCCGTAGAAGGTGTGGGCGCGCGGCCACTGGGCGCTGACCACCCAGGTGTCGGCCGCCGCGCCGCGCCGCCAGTTCGTGAGGAAGACCTCCGACACCGCGGTGCGGTGGACGTACTCCCGCGGCACGGTCGTGGTGAGCGCCGACGGTCGGTTTGCGTCGTCGGCCCGGCCGTCGCTGTCGTGGTGCTGATCGCGTAAGTGCGGCGCGAGCGTAGCGCTGGCCATGGGGGGTTCCTTTCCGAGGTGCGGCTCTCGTGCCCTTGACGGGCGGAGGCTTGGTAGCGGCCCTGCCACACTAAGATACGGACCATGTGGTTTGTTTTCCAGGGCCCGTGAAGAGCCGATGACTCGTCAGGGCGTGCTGGTGGCGTCAGACCGGGATCTGTACGCAGCGGCCGTGCGGGTCCAGGTGACCCAGCGCGCCGGGCGAAGCGAGGCCCGGAAGCGTGTGCTTCCACAGGGCCGTGACCCGCTCGGGGAGGTCGGCGCGGTTGGTCGCGGCACGCGAGAACAACTGCACCCCCATATAGGCGGCGACGAAGAACTCGGCCGCCCGGTCCGGTGCCACACCGGGCAGCAACTCCCCGTTGTCCCGGGCCTCGGTGAACATCGTGGTGATGATGTCGGTCCAGGCCTGGTAGGGGACCAGCGGGTCCTCGCTGAAGGTCGTCTCCACCGCGATACGCGTGCCGGCCTGCAACAACGGGTCGCTGCGCAGGGCCAGTGCCACCTGGTGGGTGAAGTCGATGGCGTCCTGGAGCCGGGACTCACTCACCTGTGGCAGAAACGGATCGGTCTGCTCCGTTATGACCGCGCGGGCCAGCGCGTCCTTGGACGTGAAATGGAAGTACACCGCTCCTTTGGTGACCCCCGCGCGCTGGATGATCTCGGCCATCGTGGCGGCCTGGTACCCGCGGGTGCCGATGACATGAGCCGCTGCTTCGAGGACGGCGCGTCGGGTGCGCACTGCGCGTTCCTGCTTGACCACCGATCATCCTCCGTATGCTCTCTTGGAGTTGTTGTGCCTGGGCGCGACCCGCTGCCGTGGCCGCGCAGTCTATTTCCGCATCATAAAGAAGCCAACCATGCGGTATTGAATTTGCGCCCGGCGGGGGAGCGGACCGGCCGGGTACGCACCGGCGTCGCCCTCCGGCGCGGCGCCGTCGAGGCCACGAGCGCGAGGAGCTGTCCGATGTCCCCCACCGCCTTCCCCGCCATACCCGACGTGCACCGGGAGGTCCGGCTCGCGGCCCTGGCCCCGGGCGAGCCGGCCGCCCGCCACTTCATCCTCGCCGAGGTGCCCGTACCGCAGCCGCGGGCGGATCAGGTCCTGGTGCGCAACCAGGTGATGGCGGTGACCGCGGCGATGCGGACGCAGATGACCGGAATCCGGCTGCCGATGCCGTCATTCGCACCGGGTGCGGCGCTGTGGGGAGCGGCGGTCGGCGAGGTGGTGGCCGCGCCCGGCGGCGGCCTCACACCCGGCGAACTGGTCCATCACCCCTTCGGCTGGCGGGAGTTCGCGGCGGTCGACGTGTCGCGGGTACGGCGTCTCGACGCCGATGCGCTGCCGTCGCCGGCCGCGCATCTGTCCCAGGGGGCGACCGCCTGGGGCGCGCTCCGCCGGGCCGCCGGGATCAGGCCGGGGGACACGGTGTTCGTCAGCGGTGCTGCGGGCGGCGTGGGCAGCATGGCCGGGCAGCTCGCGCGGCGGCTGGGCGCCGGACGGGTGGTCGGCAGCACCGGCTCGGAGCGCAAGGCCGCCCGGCTGCGCGCCGAGCTGGGCTACGACGACACGGTCGTACGCGGCGCCGGGTCGATCGAACGCCAGCTGCGGCGGGCGGCGCCGGACGGTATCGACGTGCTGCTGGACACCGTGGGCGGCGAACAGCTGACGGCGGCACTCGCGGTGGCCCGGCCCGACGCGCGGTTCGCGCTGGTCGGCGCGCTCTCCAGTCAGTTGGGCGGGGACGGCGGTGTCATCGCCCCGGTGGAGCTGGACCCGGGGCTGATCATCACGCGGCGGGTCGCCCTGCGCGGGTTCGGGCTGTACGCCCACCCGGACCTGCCGCAGGAGTGGACGAAGGAGTTCGGTGAGGGCCTGCGGGAGGGCACGCTGATCTTCCCGCATGCCCTTCTGAAGGGGATCGAGCAGGCGCCGCGGGCGCTGTGCGAACTGGCACAGGGATGTCATATCGGGGCCGTGCTGGTCGAGTTGTGAGACCGGCGGCACGGTGCCGGGGCGGTGCCGGGGCCCGGTCAGCCGACCGCCGGGAGCTGCGCCGGCTCCGGCACGGCGGCCGGGATGCGCCCCGGCGCTGACGGCAGCAGCGCCCACAGGTCGACGACGGCCTCCTTGTCCCACCAGGTCCCGTCCTCGCTGCCCAGATGCAGCAGACCCACCACGATCGAGGTCAACAGCTGTGCGGTGCGCCGCGGTTCGGCGTCCGAGGTGTGCGCCCCGGCGGGCCCGCCCGTCCCGCAGGTCATCGCTTTGTCGAGAAACAGCGCATACCAGCGCTGCTCCAGGGCGTAGATACCGAGCCCCGGCGCGGTCTCCGGCCGCAGCCGTAGTCCGGCGCGCAGGACGGCGTCCGCCTCCACGCGGGTGAAGAGCGCGACGGTGAAGTCCCGTACGGCGGCGGCCAGTGGCTGCGGGGAGCGGGTGAAGGCGTCCTCGAGTTCCCGCAGGGCCTCCAGCGCGGCGTCCCGCACCGCGAGCGTGAGGTCGTCCTTGGACGTGAAGTGGAAGTAGAGGGCCCCTTTGCTCAGCCGGGCCCGCCGGCTGATCTCGACCATGCCCGCTGCGGGAACCCCCTTCTCCAGGAAGGTCTCTGCGGCCGAGCGGATGAGTGCCTGGCGGCTCTGGATGGCGCGATGCTGGGTGGGCACGGTGTCCGTCCCGTCTCTAGTACGGCTGCGAGCTCATTGCAGTCTACATAGAAAACCAACCATGCGGTTCGATATGCTCCGCGGGATTGGCCGGAACTGGCGGGCCGTGACGCGAAGCCGGCGCTCGGCCGTTCGTCCCGGTGCGGACGCCTCAACGGGGCGGCTGTCCCCAGTCTGGCCCCGCGAAAGGGTGTTGTCGACCCGTCAGCAACGACCAGCATGCATTGACAAACAGCGCAGGCGGTTTTTAAATCTCGGAAGGCGGTCAACGGGGTGTCTCCCTTCCGTTGCACCGCCTCGACGGTTGCGTACCGCCCCGGACGGCGGTGCGCCATGGCGAGACCGCCGCTGTTGTTGCCCGTCGTCGACCGCAGGCCGCCCATCAGCCGAGCCGGCCACACCCCCGAGCCCTGCACCCCCCATCGGAATCCGGAAAGGTCTCCAGCCATGCGCGTAGCAACGGAAGTCGCTGAACGTCCCGTGAGAGGTGTGCGGGGCGCCGGAGGTGAGACGATCAGGGCCGCTGTCTTCGATCTGGACGGCACACTCGCCAACACTCTCCCCGCGATCAGCAAACTGCTGACCAAGGTGGCCGCGGAGCAGGGCTGTTCGGTGACCGCCCGGCAGGCGGCCGCCGCCATCGGCAAGCCTCCCGGACCCGCCTTCGGCCGGCTGCTGGGCCGGCCCGAGGATGACGGCCGGGTGCAGGCCGCGATCTCCCGCTACCGCGAACTGTTCGCCTACGAAGTGCTGTGCCTGGGGCCGCAGCTGCTCTTCCCGGGCGTGACCGCGGGCCTGTCCGCGCTGCGTGCCCACGGGGTCGAGCTGGCCGTCGCCACGTCCAAGACCACCCGCAGCGCCGAGGCGCTGCTCGACGTCATGGGCATCCGCGACCTGGTCGGGCCGGTCATCGGCCAGGACATGGTCCGGCGCGGCAAGCCGCACCCGGAGATGGTGCTGCGGGCGGCCGGCCGGATCGGTGTCGCGGCCTGGCAGAGCGCGTATGTGGGGGACACGGTGGGGGACATGAGGATGGCGGTCACCGCGCGCATGGAGCCGGTCGCGGTGACCTACGGCGTCGGCACGTTCGGTGAGCTCGCCGGGGTCGCCGGTACCCGGATGTGCGGCTCCTTCAAGGACGTGGTCTCGGTGATCGCCGCCGCCCGGCCGCGCGCGGGCGTCCCGGTGGGGGCACAGCAGCGCCGTCGCTGAGACGGGGGAGACGGGGGAGACGGGGGCGGGGCCGCTACGCCCCGTTGATCGCCTCGTGCGCGTAAGGGGCCCCGGCGTCCCGGAGTTCGGCGTGCAGACGGCCGAACACCTCCGCCGCGCGTCCGCCCGGCCAGTCCTCAGGCAGGAGGGGAGAGGGCAGTCCGGGATCGGCGTAGGGCAGCCGGCGCCAGGCGTCCAGCGCCAGCAGATAGTCGCGGTAGGCCGCTTCGGGGGGAACCGAGCGGCGCCGCGACCACCGCTGGAGCACCGGCTCCTGCGCGTCGAGGAAGGCGCGGTACTGGGCGGCGACGGCGTCCAGGTCCCACCAGCGCGCCACGGCGTCCGCGGTGGGCGCGAAACCGGCGTGCGCGCCGGTGAACAGGTCGACGTACGGGGACAGTTGCAGCCGCTCCAGGGTGTGCCGGGTCTCCTCGTAGAGCTGCGCGGGGGCGATCCACACCCCTGGTGCGGCGGTGCCGAAGCCGAGCCGGGCCAGCCGCGAGCGCAACAGATGCCGCTTGTGCCGCTCCTCCTCGGGGACGGAGAAGACGGCCAGCACCCAGCCGTCGGACAGCTGCGCGGCGGGGCGGCCGAAGATCCGGCGGTCGCCGTCCTCCAGCAGCTGGCGGGCCGCGTCGGACAGCCCGTAGGCGGCCGCGCCGGACGCCGTGCGGGCGGGCTCCAGCAGCCCGCGCCGCTTGAGCCGGGAGACCGCGGAGCGCACCGACGGCGGATCGACCCCGAGCGCACCGAGCAGCCGGATCAGGGCGGCCACCGGCACCGGAGCGGCCGTGCCGCCCGGCTCCCCGGGGCCGCGCCCGTACGCGCCGTAGAACGTGACGATCAGGGACCGTGGGGTGCGCTGCGTTTGCTGGTCGTTCACCGGGTCACTCTAGAGGGGCCCCGCGCAGCCGGAAGCGCTGGAGCTTGCCGGTCGGGGTGCGGGGCAGCGCGGAGTGGAAGACGATCTCGCGCGGGCACTTGTAGGGCGCGATACGGGTCTTGGTGAAGGCGCGCAGTGCGGCGACGGTGTCCTCGCCCCGGGCGACGCCGGCCCGCAGCACGACATGGGCGACGACCACCTGCCCGCGGTCCTCGTCGGGCCGGCCGACCACCGCCGCCTCGGTCACGTCCGGGTGCCGCAGCAGCGCGTCCTCCACCTCGGGACCCGCGATGTTGTAGCCGGCCGAGATGATCATGTCGTCCGCGCGGGCCACATAGCGGAAGTAGCCGTCGGGTTCGCGGACGTAGGTGTCGCCGGTGATGTTCCAGCCGTCCCGTACGTACTCCGTCTGCCGGGCGTCCGCGAGATAGCGGCAGCCGGTCGGCCCGCGGACCGCGAGCAGCCCCGGTGCGCCGTCCGGCAGCGGGGCGCCGTCCGCGTCCACCACCCGCGCCTGGAAGCCGGGGACCGGCAGCCCCGTCATCCCGGGCCGGATGTCGTCGTCGGCGGCCGCGATGAAGATGTGCAGCAGCTCGGTGGCGCCGATGCCGTTGATGATCCGCAGACCGGTCGCCTCGTGCCAGGACTGCCAGGTCGCCGCGGGCAGGTTCTCCCCGGCCGACACACACCGGCGCAGCGAGGAGACCTCGTGCCCGGCGAGCTTGGGCAGCATCGCGCGGTAGGCGGTCGGCGCGGTGAACAGCACCGAGATCCGGTGCGCAGCGATGTCGGTGAGCAGCTGCTCCGGCCCGCCCCAGTCGGCGAGATAGGCGGAGGCGCCCGCGCGCAGCGGGAAGATGACCAGTCCGCCGAGGCCGAAGGTGAAACCGAGCGGCGGGCTGCCGGCGAACACGTCGTCCGGCTCGGGGCGCAGCACCTGTGCCGAGAAGGTGTCCGCGATGGCGAGCACATCGCGGTGGAAGTGCAGACAGCCCTTGGGGCGCCCCGTCGTGCCCGAGGTGAAGGCGATCAGCGCGACGTCGTCGGCGGCGGTGGCCACGGCCGGGTACGGCGTCCCGTCCGGCCGGGCGAGCTGCCGCAGATCGTCCGGACCGTCCCCGCCGAACGTGGTGATCCGCAGGTCCGGGACCTCGGCCTTGGCGAGGTCGTCCACGGACCGCACCTCGCACAGCGCGTACCGCACCTGCGCGATCCGGCAGATCGTGGCGAGTTCCTCGGGGCGCTGGGCGGCCAGCACCGTCACCGCGACCGCCCCCGCCTTCATCACGGCGAGCCAGCAGGCGGCCAGCCAGGGTGTGGTGGGGCCGCGCAGCAGGACGCGGTTGCCCGGCAGCACCCCCAGCCGGGTCGTGAGCGCATGGGCGATCGCGTCCACCTGCGCGCGCAGCTGCCCGTACGTCCAGACCGGCCCGCTCGCGTCGCGGACCGCCGGCCGGTCGGCACCGAGCCGCGCGATGGTGCCGTCCAGCAGCTCGGCGCCGCAGTTCAGCCGGTCCGGATAGCCCAGATCGGTGAGGTGCGGCCACTGTTCGGGGGGCGGCAGCCGGTCGCGCGCGAAGGTGTCGGTGTGGGCCGAGGACCGTAGCTCCATGACGGGTGCCCCCTAGGGCGGCCGGGAGAGGAACGGGGACGGTGGAGGCCGGTGCGGGAACCGGTCGGGGACTGCGCGGTCGGCTGCTCGTCCTGCGGTCGAGGACTGCCGCTCGGATCGTTCGTCAGCGTAACGTGTTCGTGACGGCAGTCAACAGACCGCGATAGAGGACCGCTACCAGGGAGCCGCCCCGTGACCGTGTTCGCGCTGGGACCGGAGGAGCAGGAATGGTGTGCCGCGCTGCGCGCGCTGACCGCCGAACGGCTGAGCCCGCTGGCCGAGAAGGGTGAGGAGGGCCGGGTCAACCGCCCGCTGGTCGCCGCCCTCGGTGAACTGGGCCTGCTGCGGCGGCTGTTCCCCGCCGACGGCGCGCCGCGCGCCCTGGACCTCTGTCTGCTGCGGGAATCCCTCGCCCAGGAGTGCACCGCGGCGGAGACCGCGCTGGCGCTCCAGGGCCTGGGCGCCTGTCCGGTGGCGCAGTCCGGGACCGCGGCCCAGCGTGCCCGCTGGCTGCCGGAGGTGGCCGCGGGCCGCGCGGTCGCGTCCTTCGCGCTGAGCGAGCCGGACGCGGGCTCGGACGCCGCCGCGCTGTCCCTGGCCGCCGAGCCGGACGGCCCGGACGGCTGGCGGCTCACCGGTGAGAAGTGCTGGATCTCCAACGCCCCCGAGGCCGACTTCGCCACCGTCTTCGCCCGCACCGGCGGCGCGGCGGGCGCGCGCGGTGTCACCGCCTTCCTCGTCCCCGCCGACCGCCCCGGCCTGACGGGCGCGCACCTGGACATGCTCAGCCCGCACCCGATCGGCACCCTGGTTTTCGACGGCACGCCGGTGACCAGGGCGGATGTGCTGGGCGAGGTGGATGGCGGCTTCGCCGTCGCGATGGCCACGCTGAATCTCTTCCGGCCGAGCGTCGGCGCGTTCGCGGTCGGGATGGCGCAGGCCGCGCTGGACGCGGCGCTGACGCACGCGGGCGCACGCACCGCGTTCGGCGGCCCGCTCAAGGACCTCCAGTCCGTCGGCCACCAGCTCGCCGAGATGGCCACCCGGGTCGAGGCCGCCCGCCTCCTGGTCTACGCGGCGGCCTCCGCGTACGACACCGGGGCCCCGGACGTCGCCCGCCGCTCGGCCATGGCCAAGCTGCTGGCGACCGAGACCGCCCAGTACGTCGTCGACGCCGCGGTGCAGATCCACGGCGCCCGCGCGCTGCGCCGTGGTCACCTGCTGGAGCACCTCTACCGTGAGGTCCGCGCGCCGCGCATCTACGAGGGCGCGACGGAGGTGCAGCGCTCCCTGATCGCCAAGGAGCTGTACCGGTCGCGGGCCTGAACTCCCGTGCGGAACAAGCCGGTTGTGCGCCTCACCTGTTCGTCTTCCAGACCTGGCCCAGCTTGCACCGGCCCGCCTTCGGCCCCCGGCTGTCGGGGCTCCTGACGAGGGTGCCGGAGACCGAGGCGGGCCGGGTGCGGCCGACGGGCACCCCGCTGACCGAGATCTCCGCCGAGCCGAAGTCCGACTCGGGCGGGGTGGTGGCCCCGGCGGCCGGCGAACCGCCCGTGCTGGTGCTGGTGCCGGGCGCCGGTCAGCGCGACAACGACCAGTGCGCACGCGGCCACAGCGCGGACAGGGCGGAACTGCATGGTTATTTCTCCCCGTGTGACGGCCGCCCCTGAGGACGGCCGCTCCGTACGCGTACTCATACGCGTATGCGTGTGGTGATGCGCTCGCCGGATGTGGTTGACGAGCGCGCGTCAGGCTGGCGAGCGCGGGCGGGGCCGCCGTATTCCGGCCGACGGGCGCGTGCCGGTGGCGGATGTCAGGCTGACAGCAGAGGAGATCCGCGAAGGGAATCGCCATGATCACTACTGACTTCGTTCCCGGCTCCCCGTCCTGGCTCGATCTCGGCGCCCCGGATGTCGAGGCCGCAACGGCCTTCTACCGGGCCGTGTTCGGCTGGCAGGCCGAACCGCACGGCGGCCGGGACACGGGCGGCTACACCCTGTTCCGGCTGGACGGCAAGGCCGTCGCCGCGGTCGGCCCGCTCACCGAGGACGGCGCCCGCTCCGCCTGGACGCTCTACTTCCAGACCCCCGACGCGGATGCCACGGCCCGCTCGGTGGAACGGGCAGGCGGGACGGTCCGGGTGCCGCCGGTCGGGGCCGGCGCGGACGACGGGCGGTTCGCCCAGCTCACGGACCCACAGGGCGCGCAGTTCGCCGTCTGGGAACCGGCCGCGTACCCCGGCATGGAGGCCGCGGACGAGCCGGGCACGCTGGTCTGGACCGAGCTCTACACCACCGATCCGGCCGCCGCGCAGACCTTCTACCAGTCCGTCTTCGGCTGGACCACCCAGGACATGCCACTCCCCGGCGGCAACGGCACCTACACCCTCCTCACCCCCGCGGGCTGCGGCGACGACCGGATGCACGGCGGCCTCATGGGCGTCCCGGCAGACCTCCTCGGCCCCGGCGGCAAGCCGTACTGGCACCCGGTCTTCGGCTGCCAGGACTGCGATGCCACCGTCGGTCTGGCCACCGGCAACGGCGGCACCCTGTCCATGGGCCCGGAAACCGCCGAGGGCGTCGGCCGCCTCGCCGTCTGCAACGACCCCGCGGGCGCGGAGTTCGTGGTGCTGACTCCGGAGGGAGAGCTGTGATGCTGCGGGCGGCCTGAGGGATGTCCTGCCGCTGTCGGCGGGTCGCGACGTGATCCCGGCGTGGCTGGTGTGATCGCGGACGCGGCTGTGGGACACGTGGGGCGCAACCGGGTGGAGCGCCGGTCGGCATCCTGCTTGCCTCCCGGCCAGGGCTTCGACGTCAAGGGCGTTGTTCCGTCCCCGCCGAAACGCGGACGTCCGACCTGCCGCGCGCCCTGGCCGGTGGCCGGCTCATACCGTTGTGGGCCGGCCGAGGAGTGAGCGCATCGCTTCCGCCACCGACGGGAGTTGGCTGTCGAGGTAGAAGTGGCCGCCGTCGAAGGAGATGAGGTCGCCCGGACAGGTGGAGTGGGCGAGCCAGCCGCGGGCGTCGTCGACCGTGACGATCGGGTCGGCGGTGCCGACCATGGCGGTCAGCGGGATGTCGAGGGGCGGCCCCGGCAGCCAGCGGTAGAGCCCAAGGGCCCCGTAGTCGGCGCGGAGGGTGGGCAGCACCATCTCCAGCAGTTCCGGGTCGTCGAGGACCCGGCTGCCCGTTCCGCCCAGGCGGCGGATCTCGGTGATCAGGGCCGCGTCGCCGGCCAGGCGATCGCCGGCCCGGGGCTCCGGGCTCGGGGCGCCACGCCCGGAGACGATGAGATGCCGCGGCGCGGCCAGGTTGAACTCGCTGAGCACACGGGCCGTTTCATAGGCGACGACCGCGCCCATGCTGTGGCCGAAGAACGCGTACGCGCGCTGCGGGGCGCGGGCCAGTTCCTCGGCGACGGCACGCGCCAGATGGGGCAGGGAGGTCAGCGCGGGTTCCAGACGACGGTCCTGACGCCCCGGGTACTGGACGGCCACCACGTCGATGTCGGGTGCCAGGGCCCGGGTCAGGCCCAGGTAGGCGCTGGCGGAGCCGCCCGCGTGCGGGAAACAGATGAGCTCGAGCTTGCTGCCCTCGGCGCTCGCGAACCGCCTTAACCAGCGGCTCTCCTCTACGGACATGTCAGGTCCAATCCAGCGGCAGCCGCGCCCCGGCCGGTCGGGTGAGGCGAGACGGGGCAGCCGCTTGTCGTCGCGAATGGTTGAGAGAGGTGGAACAGGGTCAGGCGGAGCGGTGTGCGTCCGCGTCCGCCGGCGGAAGGAAGCCGGTCTCCGCGAAGAAGGAGACGTACCTCCGGAACAGGCCGGCTGTCATCTTCGGGCACTCGATCCCGGTGTCCTTCAGCGCCTGTTCGGCCACGCTCGTGTCGACCGGCGGATAGAAGACCCCGTCGCCCTTCGCCATCATCTCGAACGCCTCCAGCAGCGGAAGCATCACATTGTCGGGGTCCGACCTCACGAGGGCGCTCCAGGCGTCCCAGTCCAGCTCCTTCAGGGAGTGTCCCCGCGCCGTCAGCTCCGAGACGAACTCGGCGTAGGTCATGTGGCTCTGATTGTAGAGATGGAAGGTGCTCGGGTGGGTCCGCCCCGACAGCGACAGAGCGACCACGGCGGAGCTGACGTAGTCCACGGGCGTGAGCGGGACCTCGGCGTCCAGACCCTTCGGGACGGCTCCTGCCTGGAGCAGCCCGCGCAGGCTCAGCCAGACGAAGTCGCGTGTCTGGCAGGCGCCGTTGACCTGATCGCCCGAGACGACGTCCACGCGGTAGACGGAGACCGGCAGACCTCGGTCGCGGGCGATGCCGATGACCTGCTCGGCGACCCACTTGCTGCGCAGGTAGCCGCTGGGCAGTGCCTCGGCGGGCCCGGTTGGGTCGTCCACTCTCAGCGGTCGGCCTCCCGCACGCTCGCCCGCGAAGACGCCGATGGTGGAAACGTGGTGGACCGGAACGGTGCGGTGCCGTGCCGCGAGCCGCAGAACCTCCTGCGTACCGCGTACGTTGGCCGCCTTCAGCGTGCTGAACGGGTGCAGCCAGTGCACCTGGGCGCCGCCGTGGTAGACGACGTCGACAGTGCGGGCGAGATCGTCGAACTCCTCCTCGCTCAAGCCGAACCTGGGCTCGGCGAGGTCACCGACGACCACCTTGATCCGGGCTGGGTCCACCTCGTCCCAGACGCGGTAGTACCGCAGGTTCTCACGCAGCCGCCGCAGGCCATCGGCCGCGTCGCTCGCACGGACCAGGCAGTGCAGGGTGCCCCGGGTGGCGTGCGAAAGATCGCGCAACAGGAACGCGCCGAGGAAGCCGGTGGCGCCGGTCAGGAAGATGTCCGCCGGGTCGTCCACCTGGAGTACGACCTCGGCGGAGGGCCGGATCACCTCGTCCAGGCGGATCTCCGCCGCATAGTCCTCCACCTGCACCTGGTGGACGGCCGCGGCTGCGCCCGTGCCGCCGTCCGCCCCGTCCACCAGAGCGGTCCGCAGGAACTCCGCCAGGGCGCGGGGCGTGGGGTGGTCGAAGACCAGTGTGCCGGGCAGGCGCAGGTCCAGCTCCGCGGCGAGACGGCCGCGCAGTTCCACCGCGGTGAGCGAGTCGAATCCGAGCCCGGTGAAGGCCTGGTCGACAGCGAGGGACGACGGGTCGCCGTGGCCGAGGACCCCCGCCGCGGCGGCGAGCACCACGTCCAGGACGAGGGCGAGCTGTTCACGTTCGCCGGCTGCGGCCAGCCGCCGCCCCAGATCGCCCGTCGCGCGCTCGGAGTTGTTGGCGGCGCGCCGCACCGGCCTGCGCGCCAGGGAGGCGAGCAGCGGCGGCACCTGTGTGGGACGCTCCCGCATCACGTCGAGGTCCAGCGGGGTGATGACGGGGGTGGGGTGGGGCAGGGTGAGAGCGAGATCCAGCAGCCGGGGGCCCTGTTGCGGGGAGATGACCCCGAAGCCGGCGCGGGTGATGCGGGCGATGTCGGCCTCGTCCAGGTCGCCGGTGATACCGGAGTCCTGGGCCCACAGCCCCCAGGCCACGGAGGTGGCGGGCAGGCCCCTGGCGGCGCGCAGCGCCGCGAGCCCGTCCAGGAACGCGTTGGCCGCCGCGTAGTTGGCCTGGCCGGCGCCGCCGATGACTCCCGCGATCGAGGAGAACAGGACGAAGGCGGACAGGTCCAGCCGCTCGGTGAGTTCATGCAGATGCCAGGCGGCGTCGGCCTTGGGCGCGAGCACGGCGTCGAGGCGCTCCGGGGTCAGGTTGGCGACCAGACCGTCGTCGATGACGCCGGCCAGGTGCAGGACGCCGGTCAGAGGGTGATCGGCGGGGACGGCGTCGAGGACGGCGGCCAGGGCGGCACGGTCGGCGATGTCGGCGGCGACGACGGTCGTCGTGGCGCCCAGCGCGGCCAGTTCCGCCCGCAGGCCCTCGACACCCGGCGCGGCAGGGCCCCGGCGGCTGACCAGGAGCAGATGCCGCACTCCGTGCTCGCGCGCCAGGTGGCGTGCGAACAGGGCGCCGAGGCTGCCGGTGCCACCGGTGATCAGGACCGTGCCCTCGGAGTTCCAGGGTCTGGTGCCGTTGTCCTCGGCACGGGGAGCGCGGAGCACGCTCGGCAGCAGGACGCGGCCGTCGCGGATCGCGGCCTGGGCGGCGCCGGAGGCGACCACCGCGGACAGCGGGCCCGCGAGAGCGTCCATGTCGTCCGTGTCGGCGTCCACGAGGACGATCCGGTTCGGGGACTCCGACTGCGCCGAACGCAGCAGGCCCCAGTCGGCCGAGCCGGCCGGGTCGAGGAACTTCTCGTCTCCGGTGGCCACCCCGCCCCGGGTCACCACGACCAGCGGTACGGCGTCGGGCCGCTCGTCGGCCAGCCACCGCTGGACCATGCCGAGTGAGGCGCGGGTGCGCGCGTGAACGGCGGCCATGACGTCCGCGTCCCGTAGGTCGACGGCGGGCCTGAACACCACGACCGCGTCGGCATCGCCGCGCTGGGCCCGCCCAACGGCCTCGGCCATGGTGAGGCGGTCGGAGTCCTCGCCGACGACGGCGAGGGCCAGGGCGCTGGGGGGCGCGGGCAGCGGGGTGGCCCGCCAGTACAGGTGGAACAGGGCATCGGCGTCCCGGGCCGAGGCGTCGCGCATCCGGCCGGCGCCCACGGTGCGGCGGGTGACGGCCCGCGCGAAGGCCACCGGCCGGCCGGAGCGGTCGGCGAGACGCAGGGCGACCGTGTGCTCGCCCGTCGGGACGAGATGGGCGCGCAGGGCGGTGGCGCCGGTCGCGTACAGCTGGAAGCCGCTCCACTCCACGGCGAGCGTCTCGTCGTCCCCTTCCGCGTGCGGGCCGGTCAGCGCCCCGGCGTACAGGGCCGAGCGCAGCAGCGTCGGGTGCAGGCCGAAGTCGGCGGCCTCGCCGTGCAGCGCCTCATCGAGGACGAGGTCGGCGAACACCTCGTCGCCGAGCCGCCAGGCGGCGATGACGCCCCGGTCCGTGTCCTTGAGGGCGAGTGCGGCGGCCTCGGGCGGCGGCCACGCGGCCGGGCCGAACGGCGCCGTGGAGATGCCGTGGCCCAGCCGTCCCCGGGCACACACCGCCCACGGCAGGTCCCCGCCGTCGGGGCGCGCGTGCAGGGTGAAGGCCCGCGCCAGGTTCGCGTCCGGCTCCTCGACGGACAGCTGGAGCTGGAGCCGGCCGTCCTCCGGCAGCGTCGGCGGCATGTCCAGTACCAGTGACTCCACGGCGCTCGCGTCCAGCTCGTCACCGGCGCGCACGAGGGCGTCCACCAGGGCCTCCGGCGGCAGCACGGTCGCTCCGCTGAGGGTGTACCGGGTCAGCCACGGGTGGCTGCGCGCCGAGACGCGGCCGGTGAACAGCGCGCCCCGGCCGTCCGCGTGTTCCACCCGGGCACCGAAGAGCGGGTGTCCGCCCGACCGCAGACCGAGACCGGCAGCATCCGAGACACCGGCGACGGACGTGATCCAGTAGCGCTCGTGCTGGAAGGCGTAGGTGGGCAGGGGCGGCTCGACGCGGCGGGCGCCGGTACCGGCGAAGAAGGCCGGCCAGTTCACCCGCACGCCGTGGGTGTGCAGGGCGCCGACCGCCTGGACCGCGGTCCGGTTCTCGTCGTGGTCGCGGCGGAGGAGGGGGATGGCGGTGGTGTTGTCGAGTGTGTCGCGGGTGAGGGCGGTGAGGGTGGTGTCCGGGCCGATTTCGATGAATACGCGGGTGCCGGCTTGGTGTAGTGAGGTGAGTGCGTCGGTGAATTTGACGGTGTTGCGGATTTGGTCGGTCCAGTAGCGGGGTGTGGTGAGTTCGTCGGGGGTGGTGAGGCGTCCTGTGAGGGTGGAGACGATGGGGATGTGGGGTTTGTTGTAGGTGATGGTGGTGGCGATTTGGTGGAAGTCGTCGAGGATGCTGTCCATGTGGGGGGAGTGGAAGGCGTGTGAGACGGTCAGGCGTACGGCCTTGCGGCCGTGCTCGTGCCATCGCGCCACCTGTCGTTCCACGGCGTCTTGGTCGCCGGAGATCACTGTTGACAGTGGGGAGTTCACGGCTGCTACCGCGATGGCTCCGGTTTCGTTGGCGAGTGCGGTTTCGATTTCGTCCTGTGTGGCTTGGATGGCGGCCATGGCGCCGTCTTGGCGGGCGGCTTGCATGAGTCGTCCGCGTGCGGTGACCAGTCGTGCGGCGTCTTGGAGTGAGAACACTCCTGCGATGTGGGCGGCGGCGAGTTCGCCGATGGAGTGGCCGGCGAGGTGGTCGGGGGTGATGCCCCAGGAGTGGATGAG